>JBEGUX010000303.1:0-2645 GCA_041178685.1 Bacteroidota bacterium | reverse complement strand
GTATTCACCTAAAATAACTCCCAATGGCAAAGGCTTATCTGTCGTACGGGTAGATGCCGATAGTGGTCAGCGCTTTTACGTAATTCCGTTGAGTAATGGACGAGTTGCTCATCATTTCGACCATACGGACTCTATAGGTTATTATGCCTGGATCAACGACTCGACACTTGCCATGTTTGTACTCGGTGAACCACCTACACTTCAATTGGTAGAACTTGGAAGTGGCAAAAAGAAAGTATTGGCATCATCTATTGGCCGCTGTCTTAAATCCACCAGCGATGGTAAATTATTGTACTTTGTCGATAAAAGCGATTCTTCTCAATGGATAATACGCCGTTACGAATCGGAGAATGGAGCTTTCAGCACCATCGTTCCGACACTAAAGCGCAGTGAGGATTTTGAATTATTATCGGACGGAACATTATTAACAGGAAACGAGGGAAAGCTTTACACCTATAGCGAAACATCCGGAACGTGGGTGTTTTGTGCCGATTTTCAAAAAACAGTAAATGACTTTTACAGGATTGTAGCCGATCCAACAGGTAAACGAATCGCCCTAGTTGCTTTCACCGGAGAGAAACCCTAATGCGTGAATTTGATTTTTTAATCATAGGTCAGGGCTTAGCCGGAACATGCCTTTCGATTTTCCTAAAAGAGCGTGGACAACGTGTATTAATTGCCGACCATAGACGAGACGTTACCTCTTCTCGTGTAGCAGCAGGATTTATCCATCCAATAACTGGTAGAAGAATTGTAAAGACATGGATGGCAGATACACTTTTCCCATTTGCCGTTTCTTTTTATCATCGATTAGAAAAGGAAGCTAATACCACCTTTCTTCATTCATCTGATTCGCTGGAAATGATTTCAGAAATCAGGCAACTCAATGATTGGCAAAATCGTTCTGTAGATCCTGATTTTACTTCCTATTTTTCCGATGAAAAAGTGCCCAGATATAACGAAGCACTGACTGATCATATTAAATTAATGCGGATCAAGAATAGCGGTTGGGTCAACATTCCCCAATTTTTAAATCATTATGCCGCTGTTTGGAAAAAGGAAAATACTCTAACAGAAATTAATGAGGATTTATCGTCAGCAGAAGCAATTGATGACTTCTTAGCATATAATGACATTCGAGCTAAACGAATTATTTTCTGCGAAGGTGAGCGAAGTCGATTCTCACCATTGTGGAATTGGCTTCCATTCAATCCGGCTAAGGGCGAATTACTAACAGTTACCATTCCCGGATTACCCGAAAAAGATGTACTGGTGAATGGTATTTTTTTCGTTCCGTTGGGCAATCAACAGTTTCGGGTCGGCTCAACTTATTGTTGGAATCCGCTGGACGATATACCTAGCGAAGAAGGCAAACGAGAATTATTGGAAAAAATCTCCAAGACTATACAACTACCTTTCGAAGTCAACGATCATAAAGCGGGAGTTAGGCCTGCCACGCACGATCGCCGACCTTTTTTAGGAAAACATCCAATTCATCACCATTATTATATTTATAACGGACTCGGCAGTAAAGGAAGTACACTCGCACCGTGGTTTGCCGGTCATCTAACTAATCATTTTTTGGATAATTTGACAATAATGAAAGAAGCGGATATAAATCGCTTTGAATATCCAACGTCGTAGCTGACTCTAATTCACTTGTTGTTGAATCATATACAATGCATCAATGTGAATCATCTCCTCTACTGTTTTATTGTTAGCTTTTGCTTTGTCGGTAACCGACTTCAACCATTCCGGTGAATTGCGGATATTGTTTTCCATTTGCTGCACGCGAATTTTGAAAACCTCAGGATCAGATAAATCAGTGCAGTAAAGTCCGTAGACTATTTTATCGAAATCATAAGGGAAATTCAACAAAGTAGCTTCTGAGACCATCAGAATTACCACCTCGTATTTATCCAACAGTCCTTTAACATCAATGGATGCAATATCATTTACGCCACCTATGAATGGCGAATGCATCTCTTTAAAATAGTAACCAAAACCGGGGCTATCGAATACTTTAGCGGAAATTCCACGAAAGAAAATATTACGGTAGAAACTATCGCCCACTACCATGACTTTTGGACGACGACTGCCATAATCATCGTATTGGAGAAGCGGATAACGATAGCGGGGCTTTTGAATATCAAACAAGATGTTCATTCCATCTTCAATGTCAGCGTCAATATCACTGATACTATCGTTTTGGTTGTACTCCGTCCAATAAATCTCTACCGGATCATAATCGCGTACGGCTCCTAAATAATTATTCAATGAATCCATGGCCAGTACAGCACCGTAGTCACTCCAGTGAATCCCGGTTTTAGGATAAATAGGAAACAAAGTGGTACCTTTTAAGGAGAGAAAATAGCTGTTAAAATCTATAAAATGAATACCTGAAGAAAGGAAAGCTTCACGATAACGTTTATAGTTAGTGGAATCGTTCACCCGATTAAAATGATCGGGAATATATTCCGGATAGAATGTTGCTTTTCCGGGTGTAAGAACCACCGCTAGCATCTTGTTTTCCTTTTTAAAAATACTGTCGATAGCAGTTAAACGCCGGACAACATCATTGATGCGCTGCTGCCCAACAAACGAAGCGCCGGTATAATCATTGATATAGGTTTCTTCAAAAAGAT
>JBEGUX010000302.1:0-3199 GCA_041178685.1 Bacteroidota bacterium | reverse complement strand
TGGTCAGAGACCTTGGAATTTCTCCGTCGCGTGTTCCAGCAGCACAATGTGGTCGGTTTTGATATTGTTGAATGTGCTCCGATGGAAGGTACTATACTATCGGAATTTACATTAGCAAAGCTGACTTATCGCCTGATCGGTTATAACGAAAGTCATAGTTAAGGGTAATCCGATCTGTTATCTTTCTGCCTGTAACATCTTAAGGCTATGAAAGAAAATAGAATTGACAACAAAGGAACGGGTCAGCTTTTTAATAATCGCCTGCTGGAACGATTAACCCGTACGCATTTTGCCGTTCCGGTTACACTCTATTATTCTATAGGATTTGGGTGCTTGCTGTATTACGCCTTCCTGCCATCTATTGATATTTTAAACGATTGGTGGTTATTTCCAACAGGTTTATTTTCCTTCACTTTACTGGAGTATTTGATTCATCGGTTTGTGTTTCATTTTCATACCACGAGTGAATTTGAGGAAAAGGTGCAATATTACATGCACGGTATCCATCACAAATTTCCGCGTGATAAAGACCGGTTGGTAATGCCGCCGGTAATGTCCGTAGCAATTGCTATTGTTTTTTGGGGAATTTTTCGCGCTACTCTTGGCGTTAAGGGTTGGCTGTTTTTTGGAGGATTTATTTCCGGGTATTCTACCTACCTCGTTATTCATTATGCATTACATGCCATGCGTCCACCGGGTAACTTTCTTCGTTTCCTTTGGAAACACCATAGTCTGCATCATTACGCTAAAAAGGGAGCTGCCTATGCTGTTTCTATGCCTTTGTGGGACTATCTTTTTGGAACTATGCCGGAAACTAAGACAGTTAGAGAAAAAGAACATCAGCCTGACTTTTGAGTTAGTAAGCAGCGCTTAATCGCGTTTTTTCTTGGTGGTTATTGCTTACTTTTACGGAAGCTATAAATAGGAAAATGAAAAAAATCCTTGTTGCCAACCGTGGTGAAATCGCTATTCGTGTCATGCGCTCTGCGCGTGAAATGGGAATAAAGACTGTCGCTGTTTATTCGGAAGCCGACCGAGAAGCACTTCATGTCCGTTATGCGGATGAAGCAGTGCTGATTGGACCGGCGCCATCATCCCAGAGTTATTTGGTGATGGATAAAATTTTAGAAGCTGCAAAGCTTACCGGTGCAGATGCTATTCATCCAGGTTATGGTTTTCTTTCTGAAAACGCAACGTTCGCCGATAAGGTTGTAGAAGCCGGTCTTATTTTCATCGGACCTTTCGGCGATTCGATGCGGCAAATGGGAAGCAAGTTGGCCGCAAAAGCCACTGCGGAGAAACATAATATTCCGCTGGTTCCCGGAACGGCAAAAGCGATTGAAAGTGTTGAAGAAGGAAAGCGTATCGCGGGTGAAGTTGGATTTCCGCTACTGATCAAAGCTTCGGCTGGCGGTGGTGGTAAAGGGATGCGAATTGTACATCACGCTGATGAGTTTGAGGAGCAAATGAAACTGGCCGTCAGCGAAGCGATTTCTTCTTTTGGTGATGGTGCAGTATTTATTGAAAGGTATGTTGCATCTCCACGACATATTGAAATTCAGGTGTTGGGTGATACTCACGGCAATGTGGTTTACTTGTTTGAGCGGGAATGCAGCATCCAGCGCCGTCATCAGAAGGTAGTGGAAGAAGCGCCGTCGTCTGTTTTGACACCGGCTATTCGCGAAGCGATGGGACGCTGTGCGGTGCAGGTTTCCAAAGCTTGTAATTATGTGGGTGCCGGAACGGTGGAGTTTCTTCTTGATGAGAATTTGAATTTCTATTTTCTGGAGATGAATACTCGACTTCAGGTCGAACATCCCGTAACAGAATATATCACCGGCCTTGATCTGGTAAAAGAACAGATCAAAGTAGCACGCGGTGAAAAATTATCATTTGCCCAGGAAGATATGAAGATCAATGGACACGCTATGGAAATCCGCGTTTGTGCAGAAGATCCAACCAACAACTTCTTACCCGACATTGGTAACTTGCAAACATACCGTATTCCTCAAGGTCCGGGAGTTAGAGTAGACGATGCTTACGAAGAAGGAATGGATATCCCGATTTATTACGATCCAATGATCGCAAAGCTCATCACTTTTGGAAAAGACCGTGAAGAAGCTATTCAACGAATGATACGTGCCATTGACGACTATAAAATCAGTGGCGTTAAAACGACGCTGGAATTTTGTCGTTTTGTGATGGAGCATTCTGCGTTTACTTCGGGGAAATTCGACACACATTTCGTGAAAAATCATTTCTCTCCTGAAATGCTGTTGAAATCAGATGAGCAAGAAATGGAGGTGGCTGCCTTTTTAGCGGTATCCATGCTGAGGAAAAAATCGATTCCTGCAGTTTCACAGGAAAATGCGGGCTCCGGAAGCCGCTGGAAAAATAATCGATTGAATTAATCGTTATTAGTGAGGCAACTGCCTACTGTTATGCTAAGGTTTTTATTTTTTGTAATTCTTTTTTTGGCCGCTCAGCAATGCGCTATTGCGCAGCGCTCAGAAGGTCAGCAAGGTTTTTTATTGCCTTACATCATTGAAGGCCGCGACACCATTCCGGTGGTTAATTTGAAAGATGTCGATATCATCGCATCCGGAAATCCGGAATACCTGAACAATTTACAAGCCTACTACCGGTTACGCTACAACGTGATTAAAGTATATCCGTATGCACGGCTGGCTGCTATTAAAGTGAATGAAATGAACCGCACGATGGCAGGTATGAAAAACGACCGTGAGCGTCGTCGCTATCGAAAAGCGATGGAAGAACGCGTACGTGATGATTTTGAAGCAACACTCAAGAAATTAAGCGTTAATCAAGGTAAAATCCTGATTAAACTCATCGACCGCGAAACCGGTTCCACCTCGTACGAATTAATAAAGAGCCTCAAAGGATCGTTCAATGCCTTCTTTTATCAGGGTATTGCAAAGGTATTCGGACACGATTTGAAATCAACATACGATCCTACTACCGGCGAAGACAAAACGATTGAGAATATCGTTCAGCAAATCGAAGCTGGAAAGATTACTTTTTAAATTTCGGAGCAACAACCAGCTCTTTAGATCCGGCTGAATACTGGTAAAATCCTTGTCCTGATTTAACACCAAGTTGTCCGGCAGTTACCATATTCACCAACAATGGGCAAGGAGCATATTTCGGATTGCCGAAACCATCGTGCAACACGTTCAAG
>JBEGUX010000301.1:0-21861 GCA_041178685.1 Bacteroidota bacterium | reverse complement strand
AAGATCTTTAAGCTTCAAATATTTTGAGAGCTCCATGATTGGTCCAAAATCATTCAGTTCACCGTTTTCAATCGTCAGATCACATATTGCTTTTACGCGAGATGGATCAATGTTCAGATCGGTTGTCCAGGAGGAACGGAATTGGACGGAAGCGGTTGCTCTTCCACGTACATTTCGATCAGTCATTACATCCTGATCAAAATTTTCAAACTCATAAAAGAGTTGTTTTATATCCAGCTTGGTTAGTTGCGCGGAACAACTCATCAGGATACTATCTTTTCGGGATACATTAATCAGACCATCCATCAACACCGAGCCTTGCATCGCATTGAAGCGAATATCATTGCCGGTGAGCAATTGATTCTCCAAATGAATTTGTCCGGAAAGATCAGATGCTCTGAATCGACGAAATTGCAATTCATCTACACGCACGGAAAGGTTGCATACCAATCGTGGATTGACACGAAGTTTATAGACCGTATCTGATTTCGTTGTCGTCACATTGTTTAACAATAATTCATCCAGATTTATTAGATGTGATGACAACGCTGCATTCATCTCCGCCGATTGTCCCGGAATAAGCAGGAAGGTGATGAAGTTGACGAAACGACCTTGCAAACGGAAATCGGTGGATGAAACTGCTCCTGAAAAATCATGCACAATGATGTCGTCGTTATTCAATTCAAGCTGACCGTTGAAATAAGAAAAGGCCAACGGATTATCCTTCAGCGATAACGAAACATTGGCGAGTTTAATGGAGCCCGACGATTTGATACTATATAAATTGGCGGCATTGGCGCGTGGCAAATCTTTCACTTTTCCTGCAAAGTTCACATCGATATCAGCCGTTCCGCTAAGCGCAGTGAGTGTATCCATAGCAAGAAAGCTACGAAGCGCTGCTAACTCAACACGCGTTGTTGCTTTCAACTGTAAATAGGGCTGTTGTAAGTCTTCCAGCGATAATCGTGCTGTAATTTCATTACTGCCAAGTCGGGCGCGAAGTGTTGGAATTGACAGTAATCCTCTACCGTTCAGCGCAGCACTGTTCAACGAACCTGAAAGTTCAATTGCCTGCAATGGAATATCACTACCATCAGGAATTAGTTTGCCATTACGAATGGAAAAGTCAGCCTTTACACCGGGAGATTGCTTTTCCGAACTTGTTCCTTTTATAGCGGCATTAAAAACAAATCGTCCGGAAGATTCGAATTTTCGGAAATAAGAAACGTATTGATCAGGTAGAAGACTTATAAAAGAACCAAGGTCCGCTTCATCCGCAGCAACGGCAAGATCCAAATCAAGCTCATCTTTGTTAACCACCAGACCTGAAAGCTGGAATTTAATATCTGCCAGTTGAATACTGCAATCATTAAAACGATACGAGCTTGAATCGGTATTAACCTCCAGCGATGCAGTGATGGCTGCTTTTTTATTTTTAATCCAGTTCACCGAGCCGGATTTCAGCTGTTCAACGGTTAGATTACCATTAGCTTTCATGGCGTATACCTTTTCACTGAATAAACCGGAAAAAGTCAGATTGTCGAATACGAAGGAATAGTCCTCGTCGTTCTGAAGATCAGCATAAGTAAGCGACATGTTCTTTAACTCCACTTTTGACAAGTCAATGTCGGACGAAGATGAGGCTGTATCCGCTTCCCAGATTTCATAATTCGGGTGTCCTTGCTTATCGATACGGATGTGCGACAAACCATCTGACACAACAATACGGCGAATAGTAAAATCATTGTCAAGTAATCCGGTCAGATTAAAAAGTAATGCTACCCGATCCGCATAGAGCAACGTATCTGCTTTCGAGGGATCGCCTGCCTCTTTCACCAGAACATCGGTCATTTGAAATGAGGCAAATGGGAAATTCCGAATAACAGAAAGGTTGAAATCGTTAACTTTTATTTCTGCACGCAGATGCTTATTGAGCTGCGCTATCATCATTTGCTTTACTTCTTTTTCATAAAAAACACTGATCAGCACTGCCAATGAAAACAGGAGCGCCAGCAAAGCCAACGGAATAAATAACAGTAAACGGGTGGTACGATTAAGCGGCATGAAATTCGTCGTACTAAATTCCGACTTCCAATTCAATAAACGTAAAGCACACCGGATAAATTTTACACAACGGCAATGAACAGCCGTACGGAAAAATCAATTTTTTCCGAGTGCTTTCAGGTCTGCATTCCAGGCAGCAACGAGCGGGAGCTCTTTTTCACCCACCAAACCGAGGGAAACCAATGCCTCATAACAACGCAGCAGATTTTCGCTTAGGTAAGCCTTCCCTTTTTGCAAAGGTAACGCTGCCAATGTATCAGCAATTTTTTTGTTGTTCAAATACCCGGAAATCTCATCTGCAAAATCACGCATCAGGTTGTGCATATTTCTTTCCTGATAGACTGTGGCCGGATGAAACCAAATATGCCAATTGTTTTCCCACGCAATTCGTTGCGCTACGAAGCTGCGCCAAATATCGGTCATACGAAAGCTGCAGTGCGAAGGAAGATAAAGCAAAGGAAAAGCATCCGAAAACCACGTTGTATTTTGGCTGTTAAACGGACACCAACTGCCATTTCCTAATGCTACACTCGCACTTCGATCAAAATTGAGCGGAAGCGGAAGTGTTAATCGGTAAATCGCATCCACATCCGGATTCTCATCGGCAAGTCCTTGCTGAATAGGCGAATCAAGTTGAGCCACCGGAAATTCCTGAAGCGGACGAACGCGATCTTGCAGATGCTCCAGCGCAAAACCACGCGGCCAGATGTTGGCATTGGTAAAATGAGCATACACATTTACCCAACCGGCTTCATCCAATTGATGTGCTTTTATATTGCGGCTTCGCGGCTGCCAAAATTCATCCCGCGCGTAATTATCATCATCCGTTTCAATAATGATTTCCGCTCCATTTTGTATGGCAACGAGATAACCGACATTCTTCCGGCCATAATGACGTTCCGGTAGATCATTCACCAACTGAAAACCTGTTTCACGCTGCCTATTTAAAGAATAAAATTCACATCCTGTCAATTGAAAGTTCTCAGGAGAAATCCTGTCGCCCATTACATAAAATGGAATTCCTTTCTCTTTGCATTTAACGGCATAGTCGTTGAGCACCGGATGATCGGAACCGGCAATGGAAGTAATAACAAGTGCTGTAGTTGAATTCATAATCAATCGATACTGTGCGACGAGCCTGTGAGTCGTTGTAAAAAATAATACCACAATACCGAGATGGAATTGCGGATGGCTTTGGAAGAAACGCTAGGTGATGGAGCGCGGTAATGAATCGGAACTTCAATGTATCGTTTGTGGCGCAAAAGGTAACGAAGTTCCGTCTGATAAAAGTGTGCTTTAGAACGTAAAGGATACTTGAGGAATTCCTCGACAATGTTACTATGAAACCCCTGAAAACCGGAGGTCATGTCTCTCATTTTTGTACCGAGTAAAATGTTGGATAACACGGTACCGGTTCGTGAAAGAAAAGTACGCTTGAAGGATGATTGCCAAATAGAACCGCCGTTGATGAAGCGGCTGCCGAAAGCACATTCATTCCCTTCGTTCAATACTCGCAAGAACATCGGGATGGCGCGTGGATCATGTGACAGACCGGCATCCATCTCAATGATAAAGTCATGCTTTTTCACCGCTTCGCGGTAGCCACGCATGTATGCATCCACGACATTTTTATTTTCGGGAGCCCAAACTGTAACGAATCGTTTATCGTGAGCTGAAAGTCGTTGGCAAAGCTCCAGCGTTCTATCTTTTGAAATACTGTCCACCACAAAATATACGGCACCACACTTCAGATAATCGAGTGTTTGTCGCAGTGCATCGATAAATGACGAGAAGTCCGGTTCTTCATTCGCCATTGGAATTACCAGGGCAAAATCAAACGTACGGAGATCCGACGAACCATCGACGGCTGAAGATTCAACCTTATTTTCTGTTGCTGACATCCAAATGAAATACAATGAAATATTTTATAAATGTAAGGCAAAAGCGGAAAACTAGCGACAACTTACGAGTTATAAAAAAAGCCATCGGAATCGATGGCTTTTGAAATGCTATGGTAAGCGATTATTTCATGGCTTGTGCAAAACGTGCAGCTATTTCGTCCCAATTCACCACATTCCACCAGGCTGTAATATAATCAGGGCGACGATTCTGGTAATGCAAGTAATATGCATGTTCCCAAACGTCCAATCCCATCACCGGCGTTCCTTTAACTTCCGCAATGTCCATCAACGGATTGTCCTGGTTGGGTGTTGATGCCACTACCAGCTTTTTCTCGGGCGTTACCACCAGCCACGACCAACCACTGCCGAAACGAGTTGCACCGGCCGTAGCGAACTTAGTCTTGAACTCATCGAAGTTTCCGAAGGAGGTGTTGATAGCATCAGCCAATGCGCCTGATGGAGCACCGCCACCACCGGCTTTCATGATTTTCCAAAACAAGTCGTGGTTATAATGGCCGCCACCATTGTTGCGAACAGCTACCGGATAGCTGGAGATGTTGCGGCAAATCTCTTCAATAGAAAGCTGCTCGGCCGGTGTTCCGGCGATCGCATTATTCAAATTGGTGACATACGCCTGATGGTGTTTGCCGTGATGGATTTCCATTGTGCGCGCATCGATATGCGGCTCTAATGCATTGAAATCGTAAGGGAGTTTAGGTAATTCGAAGGCCATACTTGTAGGGATTATTAGTTCTGAATGAATGATTACTGAGTAGACAAAGTTACGCTAAAAAATCACTGCTTTTTACCGAAAGCGTACGACGATCCTTCCAACTGTGCGACCGCTTTTTCCAACGCCGGGTCCAATTCCTGAATAATGGGATAAAAACCTTCGTTCTTCCAGAGCTGCCGTGCAATAAGTGCTTTCAGTTGTACGCTAACAAGCCCGTACGATTGATCGATGCCGTACACGTTCGAACTAACTTTATTTTTTATAGCATAGTCAACAAACTGATTGTATTGTATACGATCAATAGTGAAACCTTTATTAAATTCCTGAAAGGATTTATATTTTTCGAAATCAGTGCGATGCTGATCCAGGTAGTCGTAGGCATACTGAATAATCAACCCGGATCCATTTACCTCTGAATAGAAGCCGGAAGTGCCGTTGGTATCCAGTGGAATGAAAATATCCGGCATGATTCCACCGCCGCCATATACCGTTTTTCCGCCGGGCGTTTTATAACGCAAAGAGTCTGAGAAATGGATACTATCTGCATTAACCAGCTCCCCTCTTTTCAATCTTTCGTACAATTCCTCGTCATAATTTTCTCCTTCGTGTCCGTAAGGTTTTTGTATACACCTTCCTGTTGGCGTGAAGTAGCGTGCAACAGTCAAGCGAATGGCAGATCTATCCGTGAATTCACTCTGCTCCTGAACCAATCCTTTACCAAAAGACCTTCTTCCCATAATAGTAGCTCGATCCCAATCTTGCAAAGCGCCGGAAACAATTTCACTGGCACTGGCGCTGCCCTCATCTACAAGTACCACCAGATTTCCCTTTTCGAATCGTCCCGATGATGTTGCATAAAATGATTCACGTGAACGAGAGCGGCCCTCGGTATAAACAATGAGTTTATTGTTGGGTAGAAATTCATCCGCCAGATCGATAGCTGTTTTAAGATAGCCGCCGGGATTACCGCGAAGATCGAGTACCAGATTTTGCATGCCTTTTTTCTGTAAGGCAAGAAACGTCTCAACATATTCCTGATGCGTGTTCTCTCCAAAATGAGATACTTTGATGTAACCTGTTTTATCCGACAACATGTACCCGACATCCACACTGTGAATAGGAATTTGTCCACGCACGATGGTAAAGTCCATCGTTTTGCCTGAGGTACGACGATAAATAGTTACCTTGACTTTAGTCCCACCCTTCCCTCGCAGCAATTTCATCACTTGCGTATTCGAAATATCGATGTGCGCCACATTTTTACCATCCACTTTTATAATACGATCTCCGGCGCGAATGCCGAGCTGCTCCGATGGTCCACCGGCAATTGCCGACACCACCATAATTGTATCATCCTGTATATGAAACTCGATTCCAATACCTTCGAAATTTCCCTCGAGCGGCTCATTGGTGGCCTGCAGATCAGCGGCCGGAATATAATTGGAGTGCGGATCGAGTCCGCTGAGCATATCGGCAATGGTTGATTCAACAAGATCTTTAGCATCGACCGAGTCAACATATTCCTGTGAAATATAATTGATAACGTCGCTTAGCTTATTGAACTCTCCGGTACGAAAAGAAAATAAATCGTTGGAACTACTATAAGGAGCACTCAACCGGATACCGATGTAAATCCCCAGCGCGAGTGCACAAGCGATAAAAAACGGTTGCCAGATTTTATTATTACTCACAAAAAGTAGAATATGAATTAAGAAACGCTTGATGCGTTGTATTGTTCAACTTGAACTCCAAAACGTCGCAGGAAATCAACTCCTTCATCAGAAGCTAATCCTTTGAACTCTGCATAAGATGATAAGAAAATCACTTTTTTTATTCCCATCGTGAAGATGATCCGGGCACAAGCCAAACAAGGAGAAAGTGTAACATACAACGTGCAACCTTCGATGGAAACATTATTCTTGGAAGCATAAAGAATAGCATTTTGCTCGGCATGCAAGGCGAGAGAGCAGCTGCCTTTGCTGTCGCGTGGACAACCTGTTTCCGGCCATTCCTTATCACAGTTATGTGTTCCTGCCGGCGGCCCGTTATATCCGAGGGAAACGATTCGTGTATCCTTCGTCAATACTGCACCAACCTGTGCTTTCACACAATGCGATTTTCTGGACAGGTTGCGCGCCAGATCCATGTAAATCTCATCAAAACTTGGACTATTCATCGCTCAAAGATATAGCTTATTCGTGAAGGTATAAGAGAAATGCATTATTGCAATTGACTCAAGAATGCTTTCGCCTGTTGGTTATTGGGATCCAGCGAAAGGGCTTTTAGACAATACTCTTTTGACTTGGCCAATTGACCTTGCTGACGATAAATACCGGCCAGATTAATCAAAATATTGGCATCTCCAGGATTGAGTTGAGCCGCAGTTTCCAGGTAAAATCGAGGAGTATCGAGTGGTAGTTTCTTTTCAAACGCTTGAAAGGCCATGTTATAATATTCGCCACTCAACTGCGCCAAGGGTTGTGTTGATGGCGCCAGGGTGTTAGCACGTTCAGCTGCTGCACGGGCTTTTTCATGAAGTCCACGACGAGCATAAGCAAGTGCACCCAATCGCCATGCATCTGCATAATCCGGCATTTGCTCGATTGCTTTCTCATAGTCGTCATTCGCTCGTTCATAATCTCCTTTTTTAAGATACGCAGAACCACGGTTGGTGAGATTGGAAGGGAAATTCGCCATCAACAGTTGCGCCTGGGAATAATAAGTTATGGCCGTGTCGTACTGCTGCAAATCAAAATAAATATTACCGCGATTACACCATGCCTCCGCCAAGTTGGGCTCCAGCGTAAGCGCAGAATCGATATCCTGCAGCGATTTTGAGTATTCTTTTTTCCGGAACCAGATCATAGATCGGTTATTGTAAGTACGCGGCTGTCGTCCATTTAATTCAAGTGAGGTGTTGAAGTCGTTCAAGGCCTTGTCGATTTCTCCGCGTTCGTTAAGCCATGCTCCACGATTGTTGTAGGCTTCGTGGGCACGAGGATTTTTTTCAATGACATCCGACCAGAGAGTAAATGAGTTTTTCCAAACGCTTGTTCGCTGATAGGAAAATACTGCCAAAGGAATTAGGAGTACCCATAATAACGCCGGCAGGGGCTTTCGCAAGGAAGGAATCAAATCGGAAAGACCTAGCAGACAAATAAATAAACCGATGTAGCTTACGTACGTAAAACGTTCGTAGATCAATGAAGAATTAAAGCCGATGATGTGCAGTGTCGGGAAAATATTGATGAGAAAAAATAATACACCAAAAAGCAATAAGGGGGAACGCTTATAAAAACGAACGACTAAAAACAATGCTGCTACAAGGAGGAGTAATCCACCGATAAGCATCATGTAATACTCCGAACTTCCCGCTAAAGGAAAAGCGTAGATAGCAGTCTGATTAAATGGTAAAATGGCTTTTACGAGATACATATAAAACGCCTGGAAAGAATAAATTACTTTTTCAGAAAAAGTTACCGGAGCAGCGTATTTATCGGCGGCAAGTGATGAACTGGTAATCGCATGGATCCCGAATGCGGCGGCACCAAGAAAATATGGAATCTTATCCAACAAGCGGCGAATAGAGAATGCACCGCTTTGAATATAATCGGATAGTATCAGCACCAGCGGTAAAGTCACCGCTTGTATTTTGGAAAAACCGGAGCACAGAAATAGTAGTATACTGATGATATAGTATAATGATCGTTTCGCTCCTGATGAAGTAATTACTGAATATTGCAAATACATCCACCACGACAACATAAAGAAAAACGTATAGAGGACGTCCTTTCGACTGGCAATCCAAGCAACGGATTCTACATGTAACGGGTGTAAGGCAAAGAGTGCTGCGACTAAAGCAGCAATACCGTCTTTTTGCAACAGCTTGCGCAATACGATAAATACAAGCAGCGAGTTAAGAACATGCAGTAAAACATTTACGCCATGATACCATCCCGGACTGTTTTCACCAATCGCATAATCAATTGCAAAAGAAAGGATCACTAACGGATTATAACTTAACAATACTTTCGTCTTAAACATCAATACGATGTTATCCCAGGCGAGTGAACGAATCAATAACACTTCGCGGATGTAATGATTATCGTCCCAATTCGTCACCTCGAAACCTGAGCAGGATGAATAAACCATCCAGGTCACGAGGGCTAATAGCGGTAAATAGATCACCGGAGAAAGTAAATTGAAAGCGGGGGGCGAAGCTACTTCGCGCCCTTTTTTACCGGATTTATTTTGTTTTGCCATGTTGATACCAAATTACGTCATTTTATAAAAAAGGTCAACCTTTTATCACTGCCTTTTGTCCCCAAAATTCTGCCACTTTTCCCGGAAGGACGGCCAAGAGTTAATTCATGATGGGCAAGTGTATCGGCATAGCGTACTATTGTATCAGTTATTACGCTGAATTACAACAATCATTAAAAACCAAACGCCATGAAAAAGTACATGATCAACACGTTTCTGACCTTACTGATCTCCGCCACTGCGTTTGGGCTCTATCTCCGCGAAGAGTCTGACAGCCGGGAGAAAATCTATAGTAAGAGAATTCACAACACCGCTTTGAACGAAAAAAATTCAACCACTGTTTCTATTTCGCCAAGCTATCTTGGAACATGTTGCTACCTCGACCACGAGGATATGGCGGCAAGGTCGAAAAATGAATTTTTCAAGTCCAACCGATGTAAATAATCAGTTTTAATTTCTCAACCAGTATCACGGTGATTTAACATTTAGCATGACTGTGTGAGAGGGGGATCGTAAAACGTCCGGCAATAGCCGGGCGTTTTGCGTTTTTCAATAAAATTGCGATTGCTGCTTAAAAATCAATTTTAAAAATCCAGTACTTCAATCTAAAAATCGATACTAATCCTTAATTTAGAAGCCTTAATCTAACCCAAGCCATTATGAGGAACATCTTTACATTACTAATTGCCGGTTCATTATTTATTGTGAACTCGGTTAGTGCCGCATTAAGCGGAACGTATACTGTTGGTGGAACAACACCTGATTATCCGGATCCTGCAGCTGCCGCCAGTGCCGTAGTTGCGCAAGGCGTCTCCGGACCGGTTATCTTCAATATTCGTCCGGGCACCTATTTTGGAAAAGTAAACCTTACCTCTATTGCCGGTGCCTCTGTAACCAACACTATCACATTTCAGGCGGAGAATGGGGACAGCACATCTGTAATTTTGAGCGATGGAGCGGGATCCAGCACCACCGATAATTATTTGATCAATATTTTTGGTGCCGACTGGGTAACCTTACGACAGCTCACATTGGAGCGTACTTTAGGTGGAAATTATGGTACTGTTGTTCGCATAGACAATATCTCTATTGGTATCACGGTTGAAAGTTGCAGGGTCATCAGTATCCCGACCACGCAAGCTAATACATTCTCTGTTGGAATTTTTTCACCCAGCGGCGGCTCTAGCGTAGACTCCATAACCACCATACGTAATAATGAAATTGTAAATGGTTCTTACGGCATTCATCTTGCGGGCCCGAATTCTACGTTCCGCGAAGCGCGAAATGTTGTAGATAATAATCGTATTCTGAATTGCGGTAACCGCGGAATTCAATTGCAAGATCAACGCAATCCTATAGTACGAAACAACTTCATTCAGTCTGTTGGTACCTCAGCTACACAGTTCTATGGCATTTATGCCACCAATATTGATCGTGGTGTACAAGTAATTGGCAACCGCGTCGAAGCTGCCGCTTCAGGAAATTGTAATGGAATTCAGTTGTTGGGTGTCGTTGGTGATCCAGCCAATAACGGATTGGTGGCAAACAACTTTTTTTCAGTAACAGGCGCAAGTGGATCCGCTGGTATCCAGATGAATGGCACCTCATACCATAACTTGTTGTACAACTCCATCAATGTTTATGGAAATGTAACGAACTCTAGCGGAATTGCTTTTGTAACTTCTGCGGGTGGCAACAATAGATTGATCAATAACAATATTGTTTCAGTTGGAACAGGTCTTTCCGTTGGCTCCGGACTTCTTACTGCCATCGTTGAAAGTAATTTCAACAATATTTATGGCATTACAGCTGTAGGAAACTGGAACGGGAATGCAGCGGCAACGCTGGCAGACTGGCAGGCGGCATCAACGTTTGATGCTAATTCTGTTTCCGGCGATCCACAATATATCTCCAATACTGATCTGCATGCTGCTTCTGCAGTAGTAAATGATTTTGGAACTCCACAGTCATCAATCACAACCGATTTTGATGGTGATTTACGCAGCCTTACCACCCCTGATATCGGTGCTGACGAATTTACGCCGTTGAACGACAACGTCGGTCCGGTAGCTTTTGTAACGCCAACTCAGACTACCTGCGGCAACAGCACAGTTCAAGTTATCGTCAACATCCGTAACTATGGAGGTGTGGCGCAAAGCAATATTCCGGTAACGGTAGAAGTTTCCGGTGCGGTGACTGCTACACTCACTGATACCTATGCGGGACCTTTGAATCCGGGGACAACAGCAACCATTTCGTTTGCGCAGACATTAAACACATTGGCCGGTGGTACCATCAATATGGTTGCTTATACTGCTCAGCCGGGTGATCAGGATATCTCCAACGATACGATTACCGGAAGTGCGAACTTTATTGCTTTACCAAATGCGCCGGCCGTAAATTCTTTCAACTACTGCCCGGGTGGTGTTATAACGCAATCCACTGATTCCGGCTTTGCCACATTCTGGTACGATTCCGACACATCCTCTACTCCATTGAGTATTGGTAACACCTACAATCCAAATCTTACAGCTGATGCAACGCTTTGGGTGGAGTCGCGTCAAGAGGGTGCTGGTGGTTGTCTGCGTATTACCGAAGTTGCGCTCGATGATCCTTTACTTCCTCTGGGAAGCAGTGGCGACTATATTGAAATTCAAAACTTATCACTCCTGCCATTTGATGCTACCGGTTGGAAAGTAATCTCCGGCGATGGTGCAACCAACATAAATACTGTCAATCCTGCAACTTGGGATTTGGGTGTATTGCAAGCCGGTGAAGTTCAATACCGCTCTGATAATGCAAATGATAACTATTGGGGAGCTAATTTACTTTACAATCCAAACTCAGCTTGCTGGGTAATGATCATTGATGAAAATGGTATTGTGCAAGACTTCGTTGGCTTTGGCTGGTCGGATGCTGATATTCAAAACCTAAACATCAACGTAGCCGGTTTCAATATCACAGTTGGTTCACAATGGATTGGTAACGGTTCAACGGCTTGTAGCTCTGGAAGCTCTGTTAGTCGCACTGGCAATACCGATAATGATAATGCTAATGACTGGACCTGTTCCAGCTACACATGCGGTCAGATAAACCCGGGTATGTCCAGCAATTTCAGCGGCTGTGGCTATGGCGCGTGTCCTAGTATCCGGATTCCTGTACAAGTAACCGTACTTGCTCCGATAACTGTTTCGCTTGGTCCGGACACAGCATTCTCTTCTCCTTTCAGCTATACACTGGATGCAGGAGCAGGGTTCTCGTCCTACTTATGGTCGGATGGTTCTACTAACCAAACATTGACTGTTACTGCGGATGGACAATATAGTGTGTTGGTGACGAACGCCAGCGGATGTTCAGCTGCCGATACTGTCAACATCACTATCAATACCGGTGTTGCCACCATCAACACGAACGATATCGCACTTTATCCGAATCCTGCTTCTTCGTCCGTGACTTTATCCGGCATTCTTCGCACTATGGGCGACTTCACCGCACGCGTCACCGATCTTCAGGGTCGTGAAGTATATGCACGAAGTGTGAATGGAACTTCAAGCGATCAATTGGTAATTGAAACATCGACGTGGGCTGAAGGCACCTATATGCTTCAACTTTTAGGAGATAACTTTACCTGCAATCGTACATTGGTAGTCTCACACCGTTGATACTGTCTAGTTTAAATAGCAAACGCCCGACCCAATGGTCGGGCGTTTTTCATTGAAGAACGATTGTAATATTCCAGCCATTGATTAAACTACATGATCAATTTTACGTCAAAGCTCTCTATATTCGTCAAGCGTACTAATCCATCATAATAAATGCTAAAGAAATTTACTGCCACTTTTTACTTTAAAACAGTCGTGATCTTCAACATGGTATTTTCACCAGTATCTGGACAAAACACCATCGGACTTATTTCTAATACTGCCGGAAATGAGGACGGCTACGTATTGTTTTCACCAAACGGCAGTGATACCACTTATCTGATTGACAAGTGCGGCTACAAAGTTCACCAGTGGAGCAGCAATCGTCAGCCCGGTCAATCGGTTTACTTGCTGGAAGACGGTACTCTTCTTCGCACTGGACGATCAAATAATAATCAATTCAATGCAGGCGGTCAGGGTGGATTTATTGATCGTTACGACTGGAATAGTCAGTTGTTGTGGTCGTATCAAATATCAAACACTACTGAGTGTCAGCACCACGATATTCGTTATCTGCCGAATGGAAATATCCTTGCCATTGTATGGGAACTTAAAACTCCTGCAGAAGCATTGGCTGCAGGTCGCGACTCGTCAAAGATCGGATCAGCACTGTGGAGTGAAAAAATCATTGAGCTTCAACCGAGCGGAACATCGTCTGCAATGATTGTTTGGGAATGGCACGTTTGGGATCATCTGGTACAAGAATTCGACAACAACAAACCGAATTATGGAATTGTATCACAGCACCCGGAGCTTATTAATTTGAATTTTATTTCAGGAGCACCAACCAATGCCGATTGGTTACACTTTAATGCCTTAGACTATAATGAAGCATTAGATCAAATTGTGATTAGTAATCATAACTTCAGTGAAATCTGGATCATTGATCACAGTACAACAACCACCGAGGCGGCATCGCACAGCGGTGGTGTATATGGAAAAGGAGGCGACTTACTTTATCGCTGGGGAAATCCGCAGGCCTACAATCGCGGCACTGCTACCACTAAAAAATTCTATGGTCAACACAATCCTCGATGGATTCCAACAGGATTTGCTGATGCAGGAAACTTGCTTGTGTTTAATAACGGACTTGGACGACCGGGTTCTTTTTCATCGGTTGAAATAATTCAGCCACCAATAGATAGTGCCGGTAATTACACCATTAACGGATCGCTTGCGTATGGTCCTGATAGTGCATATTGGAAATATACCGATCCTGTTCCATCTAATTTTTATTCGCTAAATATTTCAGGCGCACAGCGCTTGAGCAGCGGGAATACAATAATATGCAGTGGAAACCGTGGTATATTTTTTGAAATTGATTCTCTAAAGAATATCGTTTGGAAATATATCAATCCTACCACAACTGGCGGAGCAGTATTATCGCAAGGAGCAGCATCTGTGCAAAACAGTGTTTTCCGAGCAGAACTTTATCCCTTAAATTATCCAGGTCTTACAGGACATTTACTGACGCCTGGAAATCCTGTCGAACTCAATCCTACCCCATCGAACTGTGATATGCTTACCGGCATTTTAAATGGAGGCCTTCAACAAGATGAACGTATTCAGCCTGTAAATCCTATTACCGGATCTGTTATAGTAAATTGCACTATCTCCTTATCTGCAGCAACTATAACGCTCAATGACCTCAGCGGAAGATGTGTTTTTCGAAAAGAAAATGTATTCCTTGATTACGGGAATAACTTCATCGAGACCGAATCATCATTGCCGCAGGGAATATATTTATTGCAAGTCAACAGCGGAAGTTTGCATTGGAACTTCAAGGTTGTTGTGAGCGAGTAAAGCCATCAGGATTCCATGCCATTGGAAACGGTCGTTTTTTATTGTATATTTGTAGAGAATTGAAAGGATGTGTTTGTTTTACCGCTGATTTCAGGGTTTTTTACTCCTTTCTCACTACCAATTTCGGGTTTGCTGTCTACCATGGATCGATCAGTTTCACCTGTTTTCAAACGATCCAGCCCAATGATTATTTATGAAATTTGAATCCTTAAATCTGATTGCTCCATTAATTACGGCATTACATCAGAAAGGCTACACGGAGCCTACTCCTATACAGGAGAAATCCATTCCACACTTATTGAAGCGGAAAGATATGTTCGGTTGTGCGCAAACCGGCACCGGAAAAACGGCAGCCTTTGCATTACCGATTTTACAATTGATGCACGAAGATGGTGATCATGCAAAAGCACCTTACGTTCATGCTTTAATTCTTGCGCCCACCAGAGAACTTGCATTACAAATTCAGGAAAGTTTCGACGCCTATGGTAAAAATTTGGGATTGCGCAATGCCGTTGTTTTTGGCGGTGTATCGCAACAACCGCAAGAAGCAGCCATGCGTAAAGGTGTAGATATTCTTGTCGCAACACCCGGTCGATTACTCGATTTGATGCAGCAGGGACACATTCGATTGGATCGTGTGCGTTATTTTGTGCTGGACGAAGCTGATCGTATGCTCGACATGGGCTTCATTCACGACATTAAAAAAATTCTGGCCAAGCTTCCAGATCGTAAGCAGACATTTTTCTTCTCAGCTACCGTTCCTGACGAAATCAAATCGATGTCGGATGCGTTATTAAAAGATCCTTTCCGTGTTAATGTAACACCGGTCTCTGCACCTGCAGAAACTGTACAACAGTTCGTTTACTTTGTTCCCAAGGAGCAGAAGCGATTTTTATTGAAGAAAGTTATTGAAGAACAAGACATCGAACACGTTTTGGTTTTCACACGCACAAAGCGCGGTGCAGATCGCGTAGCTAGAGATCTTACCAAGAGCGGCATTAAAGCAGAAGCCATACACGGCGATAAGTCGCAGACAGCACGTCAGCGAGCGTTGCAAGGTTTTAAAGACAGAAAACTGCGTGTACTGGTGGCAACGGATATCGCTGCACGCGGGATTGATGTAACTCAATTATCACACGTTATCAATTTCGAAATTCCGGAGGTAGCGGAGACGTATGTTCACCGTATAGGAAGAACGGGCAGAGCCGGAGCATCGGGTATTGCGCTAACGTTTTGTTCGCCGGACGAGAACGATTACCTGAAAGACATTCAAAAGTTGATCAGAAAAAATCTCTCCACTGTTCCTTTGCCGGAGTTACCACCTGCACCGCCACGGATGGAAAGGCCTGAGGGAAATAGCTCACGACCAAATTCCAAACCGAATTCGAACAACAAATCTCAACGAAGACATCCCTCGAGCTATACGCGGAGTAAAAGCTCCAAGTAGTAATGACTTTTAATAATTATATCTTTAAAACTTTTAACGCAATTCGATTCCATATTATTATCGAATAGAATTGTTGTCTATCAGGTTGCTTTATGTTTTTGACTATTGATTGTCATATAACGACAATCGAGTATGGATTATTATGATCCATTGATTTCAACAATGAAGTTGTAAAAACTCATAGCACGCTTTCTCAAGGTGGGAAAGCCTTGTGTGTACTTTCGCTTTCGATTAAAAATCAGGCTATGTTCTTGCTTTATCACCTGGTTAAAGATTGATAATGATTCAATCTAGTTGAAGTGTTAAAAAGTATATTCTATAATCATTTATACAAGCTCATGAGACCTTTTACAAAAAATTTATTTCTTCAGATTGCAGCAGGATTGCTAATCATTTTGGCAACCAGTAAAACATCCAAAGCTCAAACTTTAAATGCACAGTGCAAGTCACTCACCGTTTACCTAAATCAGAACGGAACAGCATTCGTGTCCCCTGAAACTGCCGACTCCGGCTCGGCAACCGGAAGTGGTACCGCCCCGGTATTTCAGTTTAGCAACAGTAATCTCGATTGCTCTAACCTTGGCACCTTGAATTACACGCTTACAGTATTCGATGTGGGCGTAAACCCAATTGAATCTTCAGCTTGCAATAATACGTTAACTGTATTAGACACCATATCGCCGGTGGCTGTTGCACGACCGATCACTGTTTACCTGGATCCGCTTGGCTTTGCCACGATTGATCCGGAAGATTTAGACAGCCTGTCCACCGACAACTGTGGCATTTCAAACTTCAGCGCAGATATTACCCAGTTTAATTGTTCGATGCTCGGTACCAATACGGTACTTTTTACCGTAGAGGATGCTTCAGGCAACACTTCCACTGTAGCAACTACCGTCAACGTTTCGATCAATGCACCGCCGACTATTCAGGGAACATATTTTCAGCTCGAAATTGATCCGTTAACCGGAACCGCAGAAATTCCAACGCTCTCTTTGCTGGACGGTGGATCGTCCGATGTTTGTGGCGGGCCTGTAACTATTATCGCTGCCGATCAAACAGTTTTTGATTGCTCGGATCTAGGATTCACTACCATCAATATCACCGGAGTGGACAACTATGGAAATATCGGATATGGAACGACAGATGTCGAAGTGCTGGATTTGACTCCGCCGGCGATGAGTTGTACTAATTACACGCTATTACTCGACCCTAGTGGAAACGGAACTTTGTCGCCGAATAATATCGATGGCGGAGCAACCGATGCCTGCGGACTCAGTCTGCTGACGGTAAGCCAGGAAAATTTCACCACCGCTGATCTTGGTATCAGAAATGTAATGTTAACTGCTATAGATAATGCCGGTAATACAGATGTATGTTTTGCTACGGTCACAGTTATTACGGATAATAATCCGCCGGTAGCTAGCTGTCAGCCGCTATTGCTCAGCTTGGATGCTTCAGGATTCGCAACGGCAGTGCCAACAGATGCAGATGCCGGATCTTTTGATGCAGAAAGTGCAATTCTTACTTACCAACTTTCACGCTCCACATTTGATTGTAATGATCTTGTCGGGCTTCAAATAGTTGATCTCATTGTGACCGATATATACGGCAACCAGGGAACATGTCCGGTCGATGTGGTTGTCACCGACCCATTTGCTCCGATAGTGACCTGTCAGGATATCACCTTGCCATTGGATGCAAATGGCTATGCCACACTAGATCCAATTCTACTGGACAATGGAAGTTCCGATAACTGCAGTCCGCTATCCTACTCCGCTGATGTTGTCGATTTCGATTGCTCACAAATCGGCACACCTCAATTAATAACTTTCACCGTGACCGATGTGGCAGGTAACAGCAATAGTTGTTATCCATATGTAACTGTTATTGATAATTTACCTCCGTATGGAATAGCTAACACTGTCACTGTTTATCTTGATGTAAATGGACAAGCAAGTATCAATGATGATGATTTAGCGAGTTATTTTGATAACTGTTCGGGGGTGCTAGATGTTGTAGCCGCACAAACCACATTCACCTGCAACGATATCGGCAATCAGTCTGTGCCATTCACGGTTACCGATGCATCCGGAAACACGACAAATGATTTTGGAGCGGTAGATGTGCTTGATACCATTTCTCCAACAGCATCGTGTACCATTTATACGCTTCAACTGGATGCCCAAGGCAACGGAGTACTGGACCCATCGTTCATCGACAATGGATCATTTGATGCCTGTCCAGGAACTTTAAATTTTGTACTGAGCCAATCGGCGTTCACTACCGCCGATATTGGTACAGCTTCAGTAACACTAACGGTTATTGACGCTTCGGGCAATAGCTCATCGTGTGTTTCAAATGTTACAGTGCTTGGTGTAGCTGCTGATATTACACCGCCGGTAGTGGTTTGTCAACCCGTGATTCTTGCGCTTGATGTTAATGGTTCAGCTTTATTAAATGCAACTGATATGGATGCGGGATCTTTTGATACAGAATCAGGCATCGCCACTTACACTGTTGATATCAACACCTTCAGCTGTGCAGATGCAGGCCAAGCAATTCCTGTAACATTAACTGTAACCGATAATGCCGGCAATTCCAGTTCATGTACTGACTTCGTACTTATACTTGACCAGGATGTTCCGACAGTGAATTGCCGGAATATTTCCGTTACACTCGATGCTAATGGACAAGCTACGATTTCACCTGCCGATATTGATAATGGAACAACCGATAATTGCGGGTTGGCTTCGCTCGCATTGAATTTAACCACATTCACCACCGCTGACCTGGGCTTCAATACCGTTGAGTTGACAGCTACCGACGCGAGCGGAAATAGCGATGTCTGTTTTGCACAGGTAGAAGTCTTACCTGCTCCTGCTGATGTTACACCACCGGTAGTGGTTTGTCAACCTGTAATTCTTGCGCTTGATATTAATGGTTCCGCTTTCTTGAATGCAACCGATATGGATGCAGGATCTTTTGATACAGAATCAGGCATCGCCAATTACGCTGTCGATATCAACACCTTCAGCTGTGCAGATGCAGGACAGCTTATTCCTGTTACTTTAACAGTAACCGACAATGCCGGATATTTTGCAACATGTACAGATGTAGTTTATATTCTTGACCAGGAAACGCCAACAGTAAATTGTCGGAGCATTATTGTTGCATTGGATGCAAACGGCGAAGCGACAATAACACTAGCTGATATCGACAATGGAAGCACGGATAATTGTCCAGGTAGCTTATCCCTTTCACTCAGCAACGATCGCTTTGATTGCTCGATGATCGGGACGCAAACTGTTACGTTAACGGTAACTGATGGCAGTTTAAATTCGTCCGTTTGTACAGCCAATGTGACAGTTGTGGATAACATACCGCCACAAATTACTTGTAATTCATTCACCGCAGTGCTGGATAACTCTGGTCAAGCTTCCATTTCAACTTCGGATGTGGTAAGTAGCTCAAGCGATAATTGCAGTACGGTTACACTATCGCTGAGTAATACGCAATTCACTGCAGCAAATCTTGGTGCTAATATCGTGTTAGTTACTGCGATAGATGCAAGCGGCAATAGCTCTAATTGCTCAACGACTGTGACCGTAGTTCAGGGTTCTAATCCTATTGCTAATTGCACCTCCGCGGTCGTTTATCTCGATGCAAACGGTAACGCAAATATAACCGCTGCAACAGTTGATAACGGATCTTCAAATACCGGTGGTGCATTAAACCTGAGTGTTAGTCCTTCCAGCTTCAGTTGCGCTAACCTTGGCAGTAATGCGGTTACACTCACAGCTGATGACGGAAATGGATTATCCTCTACATGTCCCGCGAACGTCTTTGTTCTCGACACTATTCATCCAACCATCAACTGTCCTGGCAATATTACTGCACTGGCAAATCCGATAACTGGAACTGCAGTTGTCAACTATACTATTTCTGCTTTCGACAACTGTTCCGTAGGAACGCCATTCATCATAATAGGTCTTCCAAGCGGATCAGCATTCCCAATAGGAAATACTACTGTCTTCTATGAAGTTAGCGATGCATCCGGTAATAGTTCCAATTGCTCATTCGTTGTAAGCGTGGTTGCCGGCGCTTTGACTTCAACATTTAGTCTTTCCGCAGACAGCGTCCAATACAGTGATGCAGTAACCTTCACAGCAACGATACCGAACGGTGCAGGTCCAACTCCTGCAGCGCAATCTGTTACTTTCCGCGTTGGAACTCAAACCATCGGAACGGCTACCCTAGTGGCAAACGGTAGCAATCTCGTTGCCAGTTTGGTAAATGCACCAATGCTTGAGCCAACTCCTTACGGTACACCACCAACCGGACAACTTTCGCCGGGATTGAAACAAGTGACTGCAACTTTCAACAGTATCAATCCTGCCATCCCTTTGACAGCTGTACTATTTGACACATTAGTCATCACCCCGGAAAATGCACAGGTAGATTATACCGGAATGCGCTTTGTCAATACAACATCGGCAAATTCAGGAAATGCAGTTGTCAATCTCACCGCAACAGTGAATGATCCCTCGTTGTTTATTGGAGCAGCGGATGCGCTTCCCGGCAATGTGCGCAACGCAACTGTTACTTTCATCAACCGCGACAATGGTACCATCATCGCAACAGGAGTTCCGGTAGGATTAATAGATCCAATCGATCTAAGATCGGGAACGGCAGTCTTCGAATGGAATACATCTATCGGCACACAAAACTCACAGAGTATAACTGTCGGCATGGTGGTAAAAGGATATTATAGCACTGATAGTGCCGCCAACGACGTAGTAGTAACAATCTCTCGTCCTATGGGAGATTTCGTAACGGGCGGAGGAAGCTTGCAGTTGTCAACCTCCTCGGGAACCTATGCCGGTGATGAAGGATCGAAAACGAATTTTGGATTCAATGTCAAATACAATCGTTCCGGACAACGCTTGCAGGGAGCTGCGAATTTTGTTTTCCGTAAAACGATCAACGGCGCTACCCGTACCTTTCAGATAAAAGGATCAATGATCAACACGCTAGTTGTTGACTCAGCGAGTGGAAAATTCAGCTTCACTGGTAAAGGAAACGTAAGTGACATAACCAGTAATCGTGGTAATGGAAATCTGTTTCAAAATGCTACATTCCGTGTGAGCGGAACAGATCGCGGAGAACCAGGTTCTCTCGATTCACTCAGTATCATTGTTTATCGTGATAATGCTGTTTGGTTTGCCAGCAGCTGGGGCGGCATCTCTTCGTTTGAAGAGAAAATCAGTAACGGTAATCTTATCTCTCGAATCAGTTCCACGAATGTACGCTTCCAGAACCTTGAAGCAAACACTAAAGGAATTGTGACGTTAGATCAAAACTATCCGAATCCCGCTAACACTTATACCAATTTTACGCTGCAAAGCGTTAAGGATATTCGTTTATCTATAAATATCGTGAACATTGAAGGTCGATTGGTAAGCTCAATGCCTGAGCAGGAATACCTGAAAGATACACCATACACACTGGAGCTAGACGTTACAGGATTCCCTGCAGGAATTTACTTCATTAACGTATTGGGCGATGGCGTCGTAGAAAGCAAAAAGATGTGGGTAATCCATCAATAACCCAATAAATTGCATTTTTAAAGGGCGGCTCTACAGTCGCCCTTTTTTGTTGTAAAGTCGGATGCAACCGCGTAATTTTCCGCTATGAATGTACTTCGTGAAAAATTTATGGAGAACGGTTTTCTGGTGGTAGAAAACTTCAAATCCCCGGATGAATGTGATGCGCTAATGCAGCGGGCAAAGGAACTCGCTGAAGATTTTAATTACCAAGGCAACGCATCGATTTTCCAAACCAGTGAACAAACAAAAACAAGCGACGACTATTTCCTCGCTTCAGGTGAGCGTATTTCTTTCTTCTTTGAAAAAGATGCTTTCAACAGTGAAGGAAAATTGAAGACTG
>JBEGUX010000300.1:0-7534 GCA_041178685.1 Bacteroidota bacterium | reverse complement strand
ATTAATTGAGTTAGTAAAAGATTACTGCCTTCGTTATGCGAGCCGGCGCAGATAGAAACAGACTCGATATGCTGAATGGCATAAGTTAACGCTTGGTCGTAGTCTCGATCAGTAGCTTCTTTATCAGGCTGAATAGGAGAAGCGTAATTCAATTGATTAGCACGTGCTCTCTCTTTTTCCATATAAGCTCCACGCACTAACTTAAAACCGGCGAAATAATTTCCTTGCTTCGCTTCGTTGATAGATCGTTTGAGATATTCTAATCGATCATGACGATAAAGCTGCAAAGTGTTGTAAACGATTACTCGCTCACGGTTGTATTTTTTCATCATGAGTGTTGCCACTTCGTCAATCGTATCCTGTATCCAGGACTCTTCCGCATCGACAAAAATAGGGACGTTGTTTTCAAATCCTTTTTTACAAATACTGTCGAAGCGATATAAAAAGCGTTCGTATTCTTGTTGCTCGTCAGCAGTAAGTGCAGTGCCTGAGTTTTTCTTTTCCAATAAACCGAAACGTGCAATACCGGTTGGTTTGAAAACACTGAAGGGAATAGCAGCATCACCTTTTGCGCGTTCGATGGTTGCTAAGGTTTGGTTAAGCGACTGCTCAAAATCTGTCTCTGACTCTTTACCCTCAACCGAGTAATCCAGGATGGTTCCTATGTTGAAGTCATGCAGATGACGAATGGTTTTTTCGCAGTCAGCAATTGTTTCTCCACCGCAAAAGTGCCGGAAAATAGTGGAACGAATGATGCCTTTGATAGGTAGTCGAAGCGCGATAGCGGTATTGACAAACGGCGGGCTGATTTTTACTAACCAGTTATAACTGATTAACTTAAAAAGCCAGTAAGCCCGTTGTAGATCACCATCAGATTTAGCGGCGAAGGCGGTTGCGGTATCTTCGAAAGAAACGGTATTATTCTGCATAATCCGGTGCAAACCTACGTGATTTAGCCCTAATCCCCAAGATTATCAATTACAAACCATTTATTAACGGATTTGTTATATCTCTAAAGCTGTTTGTTTTCGCGGCTAAATCCTATCTTTGAACTAGTATGGCAGAGGCGCTTCAGATCATTTCTCCCGAATCATGGTGGCCGGATAATTCCCGTCCTTTTATCATAGCCGGACCTTGCGGTGTCGAATCTCCGGAACAAATTAATACGGTAGCGAAGTCGCTGTCAGGTTCCGGTGTTTCTGTATTGCGCGGCGGTATATGGAAGCCCCGCACACGACCTGGCTCTTTTCAGGGAATTGGTCAGGAAGGGTTGGCTTGGTTAAAAACTGCCGGTTTTGAAAACGGATTGAGTGTCATTACTGAAGTGGCCGATCCGGAACATGTTGAGCAAGCTCTTGCAGCTGGCATAGATATGCTTTGGTTAGGTGCCAGGACGGTAGTGAACCCTTTTCAGGTTCAGCGAATCGTTGATGCGCTGAAAGGTATCGATATTCCTGTGCTTGTAAAAAATCCACTCACGCCAGATCTCGAACTTTGGATTGGAGCATTTGAAAGATTAAACGCTGCAGGAATAAAAAAAATGATGGCGGTTCATCGTGGATTTACGGCATATGAACGTTCGCGTTATCGAAATGCACCGAATTGGCCAATTCCCATTGAACTCAAACGACGTATTCCTGATCTACCTATCATCTGCGATCCAAGTCACATCGCCGGCGTTCGAGAAATGATTGCTCCTGTTGCACAAACAGCCTACGATTTGAATTATGATGGATTGATGGTCGAAGTGCATCCAATTCCTGATCAGGCGTTAAGTGATCGACAGCAACAACTCAAGCCTAATGAGTTTCTTAATTTGTTGCAAAGTTTGATTGTCAGAAATAAATCATTTAATAATAGCCTGGCCAACTCGTCACTGGAGGTTTTGCGCTCACAAATTGATACCCTTGATCATGAGTTGATTGACTTGTTGATTAAGCGGATGTCCCTTTCTCGTGAAATCGGAGCCTTAAAGAAAGAGCATAACGTTAGTATTTATCAATTGGAACGTTGGAATGATATTTTGAGCTCACGTCCTTTGCAAGCCGATACGACTGATGTTCAGCTCACGCGTGACTTTATTATCAAGTTGTTTGAGTTGATTCATGAAGAATCCATCCATCAACAAACGCAGGTGATGTACAAGCAGGAGATCCTTTTTTCAAAATAATTTCACTGCTACGATTTACCATAATGAGTGCTGAACTTCATAAGGTTGTGATTGCCGGTGACGCCCTGGAAAAGTTGGCAAGTCAATTGGAAAGTGTGGATGCCCGTTGTAAAGTGTTTATCCTCGTTGATGAAAACACCAGGAAGTTCTGTTTACCATTACTCATTTCACGCTTACCTTTTCTTGCTAATGCACCGGTCCTTGAAATGAGAGCAGGTGAAGAGCATAAAACTCTCGCAGTAATTGAAGATTTGGCACTACAGCTACTAAAGCTCGGTGCAGATCGTAATTCATTATTGCTGAATCTCGGCGGAGGAGTAGTTGGTGATGTTGGCGGCCTGTTGGCTTCCCTTTTTATGCGTGGTATTTCATTTATACAACTACCCACGTCATTGATGGCGATGGTGGACGCGTCTGTTGGAGGGAAAACTGGCGTTAATCTGCGCCATCACAAAAATTTATTAGGTGTTTTCTCCAAGCCGGAGGCAGTATTTATAGATACTGCATTTCTTGCCACTCTGCCCGCTGATGAACTACGTTCAGGATTTGCCGAAATAATAAAGCACTCGTGCATTGCCAACGTGCCCTCTTTTGAGCAACTGCCCAAACAGGATGAGTTACATACTTTCGACTGGTTAGCACTGATAAATTCTGCCATCAGTTTTAAGCTGGAAGTTGTAGAAAGTGATTTTAAAGATCATCATCAGCGAAAAATTCTGAATTTTGGTCATACGATTGGTCACGCTCTGGAAGGTTACTCCATGTTGAACGGCAACAAGCGCTTGCTTCATGGCGAAGCTATTGCTCTTGGAATGCAGGTTGAATTGCTTCTCTCAGCACATTATTGCGGACTTCCTATGCCGATTGTTCGTAAATGGATTCAATTTATTAAATCTCATTTTCCCGACCTTTTACTTTCGATAAACAAAGATAGTTTTCTTGATTTCTTGCACGCTGATAAGAAAAAATCTGCCAGCCGGATTTTATGTGTTTTGCTTAATGAATCTGGAAAGCCGCAGATTGATTTTCCGGTTGAAGAGGAAGCAGTATTAACAGCGTTGGAAGCTGTTATCGTTAATTGTTTTGACACGGTAGCATGACCCCTTACTTAATAGAACTGCCCTACTCAAAAAGTATTTCCAATAGGATTTTAATTGTACAGGCATTATCCGGAAATGCAATTGAAGTTTCCGGACTATCGGATTCTACCGATACTACCCGGCTAGCTGCTATTCTTAATAGTGATGATAAATTGATTGATGCCGGAGATGGAGGAACGACATTTCGATTTCTTTTACCTTTCCTTTGTCTTAAAGACGGTATATTCCTCTTGACGGGGACTAATCGTATGCAACAACGACCAATTGCCGAATTGGTTGATTCGCTACGTAAGTTAGGCGCAAAGATTGAATATGAAGCAACGGTTGGTTTTCCGCCACTGAAAATATTTGGTGGAAATTTGCAGGGAGGCGCTGTTGAGGTTGATGTTTCAAGAAGCAGTCAATTTGCTACTGCACTTTTACTAATTGCTCCATTTTTGCCAATGGGATTAAAGTTGACAATGAAAGGTGAAATTGTTTCATCGTCTTATATTGATATGACATTAAATTTGATGTCAAGGGTCGGGATAAGTTTTATAAATCACGGAAATTCAATTGAAGTTCCCGCACAAAAAATCAGTCAAGTGTCAATAGCAGTAGAGCGTGACTGGAGCTCTGCTGCTTTTTGGTATTTATTGGTTGCTGTTTATCGCGGCAAGCAGGTACGAATGAACGGATTAGTCGCTACGGGTATTCAGGGCGATGAAGTTGCTGCGGAATTATTTTCTCAACTCGATGTGGTTACGAGATTTGAAGATTCGGCCACATTAATTTCAACGATTGGATCTTATTTGTCCAAAGACGTAATTGAATTTGATTTGAAGTCAACTCCTGATTTGGCTCCGGCATTGATGGCGGCTTGTTTTGCGTTGAAACAACCCGCTCGATTTACGGGGATCGCTCATCTTCGTTTTAAAGAGAGTGATCGGCTGAAGGTGCTTCAAACTATTTTTACATCAGCAGGAGCCAAAGTGGAAGTGGATGATAATATTTTTCAATTGCTTCAATTTCCGATTGAATTTTCATCCGTTGATGTTAATCCATCGGATGATCATCGTATTGCAATGACGTTTGGAATGTTGGCTGCTGCTGGCTTTCCTTTTCGAATAGCCCATCCAGAAGTTGTTGGCAAATCGTATCCAAATTTTTGGAGTCAGTTGTCTGAATTGGGATGTATTATTCCCTTTATCGAATCCTCCAGCGAAGCTGAAAACTGAATTCGTTTTTTATATTTCCGCTTTGATTTGAAAAATCATCATAGAATTTTCGGTCAAATACCTTTGTGCTTCCAATTTTCAACCAACCATCAATTGATTTAGTGATCGATGTGTGTAAGAGTATATAACAATTGACACCTTTTCCGTAGTGTGCTGTTGATCTATAATTATATAGTGGCTCACTCTCCTGCACATATATTGCGTTATCAAATTGATCAATATTAAATATGCAGGAACGAAAATTAATTGTGAGTGGATATGTTGGACATTGGTATCGAATATCCTGGAAGATCAAAGTTGATATTGACTTTGTTCTTGGTGAAAAGTTAGGTGTATTCATTTCAAATCGATATCGTATTTGCCAACCAAAGGCTGGCTTGAATGTTATTTGTAGGCGTAGCTGGTTGCTGACTTCTTCTCTTATCAGCGGTGTGGATTCATTTGATGACATATTGCCTAATTGTGAGGAGCGTCTAACCATTAGTATACATTCTGTCGACTTTCCTGGAACGTATATGTATCGTAAACCATAGTTAGAGCCACGTTGTAGTGTATTGACTTGATATTTCAGCCAGTTTTGAATTGAATTATCCTGGAATAAGATAAAAGTAGATTGCTGGTTAAATTTCAGGTTCAATCCTGCGTAATAGCCAAATCCTCCATCGAGGAAATTATCACTTCCAAATGGACCTGAAAAACTCGATAGGCACTTCCCGTTGGCAGCCCTGAAATTTAGCGCCATTGATACCCGACGGTCGGGATGAATAAGTATTCCATTGGTTGTGGCAAATCCGGATGTGGATGATACGGCTGTTTCGCCGAAAAGTAAATAACGACTTCCGTTAAGTTGATAGTCAATGCTTGCAAATATGCTTTTCATAGCAATTCTTTTCAATAATTGATACGGTTCACTGGGTGGTGTAGGAGGAAGGGAAGTTGTTTGAGAATTACTAAGTATGCCTATTCTGAATTTTTCCTTTTTAAGGATTAAACTTAAACCATAATTGTTCTCATTGTATTGATTAATAGTTGATAGTTCGGATGGCGTGCGATGCAATCCGCTTTCGCTAGGTGAAAAGTAGGTTGTTGAAGAGTCTGGAGAGAAGTTTATTCTTCCGTCTTTGCCGGTTGAAGATCCCCAAAGGAAAAATTGTATACTTTTCTTTTTATAAGAGAAGACAATTCCTCTCATTCCACCATTTTCATACATGGATGTGTACGGTCGCGCCACTGCCGATGACTGTTTAATCAAATTCAATTCACCTCCTATTCCGCCTATGGCTGATGGTGAGAAAATTAATCCCTGTCCAAATTGGAATTGAAAGTCGCCGGCAATTAGTTTTAAATCGTATTTACGGAAATAATATTCTATGAAATAACCTTTATGATCAGGTCCGTTTTTTTGCCACCACTTTTCACCTGCATCTTTTTCAGCATTTATTCCAATCCGGCAGTTCGGCGTTGGAAATATTCTCAATCGGTAAAAGCTTCTATAGTTAATGGAGTTAGTTCTAATGTTCCATTTTGAAGCTCTTTCATCGATTTCAGATTTTCGGAAGTGTAAAATGGATTCGCATTTTATACTTTTTGCATTTTGATTTTGAAATAATTCAGTACGCTTTGGAAGTGAAAAGAAGTTTTTGATGCATTCTGCTTCTTCCTTTGATAATTGACGGATGACCTGTAATTCTTCTTCGGCTAATAATGGTCCGTAAATGATTAGGTGATTTAGGATTGCTTCTTTACCTGTTTCACTGAGGCAAAAAAGATCCGGAAAGTCGTTATGGATTATTTTATTGATATCCGGTCGTTCTTCTTTCAATTCTTCCAACACTATAAGTTGTTGCTCAGCGCTTCCTTCCAAATTGATCGTTTCGTCTATTATATTATGTGTATTTAAATCGGGCTGCTGAGCAATAGATTGAGAATAGCACGATGCTATAAAAATTACCTGACTGATCACATATATTGTTCGATTCATTCATCCGTTTTTTTAATGCAATAGCTAAGGCTAAGTCCGGTGGATAATCCGAGGTAGGGATGGTTAAGCACAGCAACATTTATAATAAGTCTGGAATAATTGAATCCTATACCAATACTGGATTGTCTTGAAGCACCATGAAAACCAACCCTGCATGCAATCTTCTCTGCCGGCTTGTATTCAATTCCAATTCCTGCATTCGCTTTTTCTGCAGATTGAATTATTTCTATACAACATGTGAATACAGAAGAGGGGCAATATTTCAATCCACTGCTTATGTTTGAATTATTTTCCGATAAATCCTTTAGCAGATCTTGTGGATTATTTACTGTTAAGCCAAAAAGTAATTTGCTGTTTATTGCATACGTTATGCCTGCTTTCCCTTCAATTCCGATATTGTTTTTTTGTGATTGCTCAATAATACTGGTTGCAGCTATTCCTGTAGCTAAGCCGACACTCATCCGCTTCCCACATTTGATGCCACCACCCAGCAAAATCGAATGTGTTTGATATCCCGGGAATCCTTGCATTGTATATCCTGCCGATAGTACTGTTTGTCTTCCGGTATTCGTAATTCCATAAATGGCAATATCATTCCAATTTCCAATTCGAAAACGATTGAAATGCTGAATTCCAATCTCCGATTTTTTGTACAACGCAAGCGTAGCCGGATTTTGAGCTAATCCGTATCCATCTATAAGAGCAGTTCCCTCAAGTCCAAGCGATGCTGCTGCAACTCCTTGAGACAAGGATGGCTCAGGATTAATTGCCAGTAAAATGGAGAATGAAAATAATAGTAGTAGCTGGGTTTGCTTCATGATTTGGCGAAACTACTTTGCCAAACCAATTCGTGAAACCAATTAAAGTTGGTTAATTAAAGAGGTGTACTAATGAGTGAAACTGTTAATTTCAATGGCTGCATTTCTAAAAAAAAACTCACTTCAGTTTTTCATTGGCAGAGATTACCTTTTCGCGAAGTCCGTTTTTAAATGCTTCTACTTTTTTATAAAGAGCCACATCGTGCGTGGCTAAAATTTGAGCAGCTAAAATACCGGCATTTTGTGCG
>JBEGUX010000299.1:0-2708 GCA_041178685.1 Bacteroidota bacterium | reverse complement strand
ATGGCAGCGCGAGCTTCAATTCTATGGCTGTGCGAAAGAAAATATTGCGTAATCCAACCGGAGATTTCCCGGTCGTACAACTTTTTACTTTCCAGCGTCACCGCGTGTTTGGTGATGGCCTTATAAAGTTTGGTGCGCTTATCGAGTGTTTTGTGTTTATAGGAAAGAACGAGAATGGTAGTTGGCGTAGGTTTTTGGATGTACTCTAGAAAAGGATCGCGTTTATCGTTACCCTCTTTTCCAATCAAGTTCTTGATGTCTTGTGCTTCCTTAACGATTACCAACTGATAGTTAGACATCATCGGGTAGCGCTTGGCATAGCTTATTAGCGTAAGCGTATCGGTATCTTTTCCGTAAAGTACAGTTTGGTTGAATTCCCGTTCACTCTCCGACAAAACATGCTGCTCCATATAGCGTACTGCCTCGTCGATGTAGTAGGGTTCATCGCCGTGCAAAAAATACACGGGAGCATAGATCTTTTTTTTCAGATCACCGATGAGTTGCTGAAAGGACATGGATCAGAAACGGAGGTGTTTTACTGTCAGGCCGTTATTGATGAGCTGTTTAAGGGAGTCAATGCCGACTTTCAAGTGGCGTTCGACAAATTCTGCGGTTACTTTTTTATCGCTCTCAGCTGTTTTCACTCCTTCAGGAACCATTGGTTGATCAGAAACCAATAGAAGTGCTCCTGATGGAATTTTATTGGCGAAGCCAACCAAAAAAATCGTGGCAGTTTCCATGTCAATGGCCATGCATCGGGTGCGTTCGAGGTACGCTTTGAATTCATCGTCGTGTTCCCAGACACGGCGGTTGGTAGAGTAAACCGTACCTGTCCAGTAATCGGAATCGTAGTCGCGAATTGTGGTGGAAACAGCTTTCTGCATGTTAAAGGCCGGTAATGCGGGAACTTCGGGTGGCAGGTAATCGTTGGATGTTCCTTCGCCACGAACAGCAGCAATTGGAAGAATCAGATCGCCAACGTTATTTTTCTTTTTTAGTCCACCACATTTTCCAAGAAACAGGGCAGCATTGGGTGAAATGGCGCTTAATAAATCCATAATTAACGCAGCATTGGGACTTCCAATTCCAAAGTTGATAATGGTTATGCCATCAGCCGTTGCATTGGGCATGGGTTTGTCGAGGCCCATTACCGGTACGTTATACCATTCGGCAAACAATTTTACATAGTGTTGAAAATTGGTAAGTAAGATGTATTTACCAAAATCTTCCAATTTGGTGCCCGTGTACCGGGGAAGCCAGTTTTCAACAATTTCTTTTTTTGAGTCCATGCGTGTATTTTCACCGTAAAATTAACATTGGTGGAGTTACCACGGCTGCATTTTCCGGAGTACAATTTTACGATTAAGGCTGCTAATAAAGGCAGACCTGGTTTTAAAATTTTCGACAAAATACGTTTAAAATACGTTGCTTTAACACCGGAAGAATGGGTTAGGCAGCATCTATTGACATTTCTTCTTGAAGATTTAAATTATCCCAAAGGATTGATCAGCGTAGAAAAAGAGTTGAAATTAGCTGGCCTTTCCAAGCGATTTGACGCGTTGGTGTACGATGCCAATCATAGGCCCGCTTTGTTAATTGAGTGCAAAGCACCGCTTATCAAGTTAAATCAGTCTGTTTTTGATCAGGCAGCTCGCTATAACCTGGTATTGCGCGTTCCATATTTTTTGGTGGCCAACGGTTTTGAGATGTTTTTCTGCAAAATAGACCATGAAAATGGCACCTATGATTTTTTGGAAAAAATTCCGTCGCATGAGGAATTGTCTTCCGCTATTTAATCGCAGGTATTCCCGAACACTTCGCTGCTTTTTTTGTTATCTTTTAAATAAGACCTACCTTGTTCCATTAAACATTAACCTGAAATCATTCCAATGAAATCCTTGTTGCATGGCGTAAGCCGAATTTGTTTTCTGTTGGCGCTGCCATTTGTATCTGTCGCCAATAATCCGATGGCTTCTGTTTCGCAGAACACATCAAGATCATATGCTGTTTATAATGGAGCACAAGTGCTTCCCGGACAGTTTGTTGTCAAAGTTCATCCGGCATACCGCAGCTCATGTAACGATGGCGGAATTTCTGATTTTAGGTTTACTACTGCCCTCAACAACTTGAATGTTGCATCCGTGGATAAGAAATTCAAGCGCGAGTATGCACCAGTTGCCACTGTTACTCGCTATGGAAAACCTGTTGTAGACCTGTCCTTGATTTATCGTGTAGAAGTCAGTCCATCTGCTCCCGTTGCTGATGTCATTGCAGCACTCATGAACTCCGGAATTTTAGTGTATGCTGAACCCATGTATGTGCACAATCTGGATTACAACCCTAATGATCCGCAGACAGCTTCTCAGTATGCCTTGACCAAGATCAATGCTTATAACGCTTGGAACATCACCCAAGGCGATACCAATGTGGTGGTTGGAATTGTCGATAGCGGTACAGATTGGGATCATCCGGACCTGGCAGCTAATATTGCCTATAACTGGAATGATCCAATTGATGGTAATGACAATGATAATGATGGCTATATCGATAATTATCGCGGATGGGATGTAAGCGAAAACAATAATGATCCAATGGTGGATGGCAGTGATCACGGTTCTCACGTTTCCGGATGCGCTTCAGCAGTTACCGACAACAACACCGGCGTTGCTTCACCTGGATTCAACTGTCGTTTTCTTCCTGTGAAGAGT
>JBEGUX010000298.1:0-4003 GCA_041178685.1 Bacteroidota bacterium | reverse complement strand
TCAACGAGCCTCCGTCTAATAACCTAAAAAATAATGTCTACTCGGATAATAAAGGAAATGTTTATCGTGAGAAAGGTGAAAATAAGTGGGAACAAAACAATGGCAATGGCTGGCAATCAGTTCCACAGAAAAGTCAGGCTGCTCCATCATCACGACCTTTACCGAGTGAAATAAACAGTCAGGACCTAAACCGGCAACGGGGCGATCTTCGTACCAACAATTTTAACAACTTCAACAATACGCGCCCAAGTCCAGGAATTCAACGAACGCCTTCGGCAGCACCTAGAGGCGGTGGGGGAATGGGAGGAAGAAGATAAACTCGCTAATTACTTGCCTGCGGTAACTCGCACAGGTAACGTATACATCGTCTTGGCTATAGCTGAACGCAACTCAGCGTCAATATCGATTCCCTGATCAAAGGTCTTCGAAACAACTCCTTTCCAAACTTCTTGTTGGTTTTGTGTTTCTAACATTTGAATTACCAAGGTTCCTTCCTTGTAATTAATTTGTGTAACTGTTGCAGGAGCCAACGGTGCAGAATAGCCCATGTAGTAACCTGGTCCACCGAAACCAAACGACATGGAGGCTGGTGGCGGATTGTATTGGTACTGGACTTTATCAATAGTGTACGTATAGAAACTAAAAACTACATCAGGATTGTTCACGTCAATTTGCATTCCTTTTGACGCTAACTGCTGATTGCAGTAGAACATAATACGATCGTTCAAGTATTTCCTGTTGAAGTTTTTTCCGGGTGTCGAATCCGCGGGCAACCATGCGTATGTTTTATACCTGGAGTAATCCGTTCCCGGCTTGCGCTCATAGGTAACCGTATAAGCTGAGCAACCCGCCAATAAAAACAATATCAGGATGTACAATTGACTTATTTTCATCTTACAATTAATTAATTGAGGAATTTTGACGCTCAATGTCGAATGATTTTTTTAAACTACCAAGTAAAAGTGACTTGTTACAGAAGTAAATAATACATTACTTTACAAAAAATTGATGATAATGAAAAAAATAGCTTTCCTGCTTCTTATAGTTGGCCTTTCTTTTGGCTGTCGTAAAGAGCCCAATCTCTCCAATTTATCGGATGATTTTCTCGTCGCTACTTTCTATGATGAAGAAGCCATTTTCACGGATTATGTCACTTACAAAATTGTCGATAAAGTAGGCATTATAAGTAACGATCCCAACAGTGATACTGTACTTTCAACAACGATTGGCAATCAATTGATCAACCGTGTTAAGTCGAACATGAATTCAAGAGGATACGTCAATTTTCCGCTGGACACCTCCGCAGATGCAGACTTAGGAATCAATATTTTCACCATTAAAGAATTGAGCGAGGGAAATGTTATTTCTCCAGGATACTGGTGGGGTTATCCGGGCTACTACGATCCCTACTATTGGGGTTGCTTTGATTGCTATTACTACTACCCTTACTCCTACTCGTACAGCTATAATACGGGAACCGTAATCATAGAAATTATGGATCTTAAAAACGTTGATGCGAACAACGACAAAGTCAGAGTAATTTGGACCGGTTTGGGTAACGGTCTACTTTCCGATTACATCTCCGTTGATCTTCAATATGCATTGAATTCCATTGATCAGGCATTTATCCAATCACCTTACATCCAACGCTGATCTCTAAAAACTAAAACAACGAATGAAAAAGATATTCTTCACCAGCATATTATTGTTGTCCATATTGATTGACAAATCAGCACAAGCACAATACGGCTACGTTCCTAATGGTTTCTTTGCCTTTGCTTGGGACATCAATGTTCCTCTTAATAACAAAGACTTTATTGAACGTACCAGTTTTTATGGCGGGAAAATCGAAGGCCGGACATTTATCACCCCGAAATTTTCAGTTGGCGGTGAATTGAGCTGGAATTCCTCCTACCAATACCAACCAAAGCGCACTTATCAGTTTGATGGCGGTGCCGTCACAACTGATTTATACAAATACGTTTACAACGTACCCTTCAACCTGAACGCCCACTATTATTTCATGGACGATAAGTTGATAATGCCGTTTGCCGGTTTGGGTGTGGGTGCTATGTATAGTGAACAGGATGTATATTTCAACATCTATAATTTGTACAGCAACAACTGGGGTTTCTTGCTCCGTCCGGAGGCTGGTGCACTAATAAAGTTTGGTTCAAACTCAACTACTGCAGCCTTTCTTGGTGTTCGATACAACTATGCTACGAATCGTGAATCTGATTTTAACATCAATAAAATCAAATCACTTAGCTTCCAGGTTGGAATCGCTTTTATGCAATAAACTTATCTTTATTGAATAAAAAAAGGGGAGCTTTTTCAAGCTCCCCTTTTTCATATCAACCATCGATTACTTTTTATCATCTTTCACTTCTTCGAAATCGACATCGGTAACTTCACCGTCAGATTTTGCATTGGTATTACCTGCATCAGCACCCGGCTGACCAGCATCCTGAGTTGCTTTATACATTTCCTCAGAGGCAGCTGACCAAGCAGCATTCAATGTTTGAAGCGCTGTATCAATCTTAGTCAGGTCGCGCTCTTTATGAGCATCTTTTAACTCGCCCAACGCTTTTTGGATCGCCTCTTTCTTATCGGCAGGCAGCTTGTCGCCGAACTCTGTCAATTGCTTCTCGCTTTGGAAGATCAGCGTGTCAGCCTGATTGATCTTATCCGCCTCCTCTTTTGCCTTACGGTCGGTTTCAGCATTAGCCTCCGCTTCTGTCTTCATGCGCTTGATCTCCTCTTCGGAAAGTCCTGAGGAAGCCTCAATACGAATGTTCTGTGATTTACCGGTAGCCTTATCCTTTGCCGTTACGTGAAGAATTCCATTTGCATCGATATCAAAGGTCACCTCTACCTGAGGCACACCACGCGGTGCCGGTGGAATACCATCCAGGTGAAAACGACCAATGGTGCGGTTGTCGCGGGCCATGGATCGCTCACCTTGAAGAATGTGAATCTCGACTGAAGGCTGATTATCCGAAGCAGTAGAGAACGTTTCGCTCTTCTTGGTTGGAATGGTCGTATTTGATTCAATCAGTTTCGTCATAACCCCACCCATCGTCTCGATACCGAGCGACAAAGGCGTTACATCCAGCAGTAACACATCCGTTACTTCACCGGTTAATACAGCTCCTTGAATCGCTGCGCCAATGGCAACTACTTCATCAGGATTCACACCGCGGTTTGGAGTTTTTCCGAAGAACTTCTCAACGACTTGCTGAATGGCAGGAATACGTGTTGATCCACCGACCAGAATAACTTCATCGATATCACTTGGATTCATTCCGGCATCCGACAAAGCTTTCTTGCATGGCTCGAGTGTACGACGAATCAGATCATCAGCCAACTGCTCGAATTTAGAACGCGTCAATGTCTTCACCAGGTGTTTTGGAATACCATCAACCGGCATAATGTATGGCAGGTTGATTTCAGTTTGAGTCGAACTCGATAATTCAATTTTTGCTTTTTCAGCAGCTTCTTTCAAACGCTGCAAAGCCATTGGATCACGGCGTAAGTCAACACCTTCATCGTTCTTAAACTCATCCGCTAGCCAGTCGATAATTTTTTGATCGAAATCATCACCGCCAAGGTGAGTGTCACCGTTGGTTGACTTCACTTCGAAGACACCATCGCCAAGTTCGAGTACAGATATATCGAAGGTACCTCCACCCAAGTCGAATACAGCGATCTTCTCATCTTTATTTTTCTTATCCAAGCCGTAAGCCAGGGAAGCTGCAGTAGGTTCGTTGATGATACGTAGGACTTTCAGTCCCGCAATTTCACCGGCTTCTTTGGTAGCCTGACGTTGTGCATCATTAAAGTAGGCAGGTACGGTGACTACCGCTTCGCTTACTTCGTAGCCCAGATAATCTTCCGCCGTCTTTTTCATCTTTTGAAGGATGATCGCAGAGATTTCCTGAGGTGTATAATTACGGTCCGTAATTTTAACACGCGGTGTATTATTATCACCTTTTACTACTTC
>JBEGUX010000297.1:0-4085 GCA_041178685.1 Bacteroidota bacterium | reverse complement strand
CCAATCATGTTGTCAACATCGTTGGTCATACTTTCAAATTGCCCAACTTCGTAGCCAATGGTGGTGTCGAGATCTTCGTTGTCTTTACGGCAGGAAGAGATGGTGAGCGTACTAGCGATAATACTAAAGTACAGGGCGGTAATTAGTGTCTTTTTCATATAAATCTGAATTTGAGTTTTCGATGATAAACTCAGTCGAAGGTTTAATTTCACCAATCAATGTAGCAAACTATTTTAAAAAGTTAGCGCCCTAAGCTTGTCGATGGGCGCCCTTCGACAAGCTCAGGGCGCTTTCCTTCGCAACCTAAAACAACAAAAGCTGCATCGCTGCAGCCTTTGTTAGATAATTCTGAATTCTACATGCTGAATTCTGAATTTTTTTGTGATCCCGCTGGGACTCGAACCCAGGACCCATACATTAAAAGTGTATTGCTCTACCAACTGAGCTACGGAATCGGACTGTATCTTAGTTAACTCCTCATTTCTAAGAAGTTGTGATTTTCAGAGTCAGCCTTCTCGTTTTTCTAGGCTGCAAAAATAAGGGAAATTTCAAACCTGCAACATCGATGCAAAAAAAAAGTTGAAAAAAAACGCCTATAAAATGGGATGCCGCACAAACTCTTTTTGTCGGTCAAAAAGGTAGCGATACGTGATCAAAACGCGGCTGCGAACCGTGCCCAGGCTTTCAGCAACGCTTACCATCTTAGGATTGAAATCACCAATCCATTGCATCTCGTAATGCTCATAACGAGTGTGTTTGCGGATATAATTGGCGCTCTCCACAATCATAAAACTGTCGACACCTTTTCCTTGATGCTCCGGGACAATGCCGAAAACCAGTCCGATTAGTTTGTTGATTTTGCCGGTTTTCAGTTTCCACAAAAAGCTCAGCTTTTCCTGCCATCCAAACTTTCCATTGAACTGCCGGAACAGCTGGTTGATATCGGGAAGGTTGATAAACATCGCTACAGGCTCATCGCGGTGGTAAACGAACCACACTGCTTTAGGATCGATCACCGGCTTCATCTTGCGGAAGAACTGCTTTACCTGCTTTGCCTCAAGTTCTTTACCGGCGCCGTGCTTAACCCAAGCTTTGTTATAAATGGTCCGGAAATCCTCTGCGAATTTATCGAGTGATGACTTCTTTAAATGAACGGCCTTGTATTGGTTCTCTTTTTTCAGCTGTTCGTGCCGGATTTGAAACTTGTCTTGTAGCGGTTCTTGAACTACTAGAGAGTAACACCACTGTTCGAAGTACGTCTTAAAACCGTAGGCTTGAAAAAGTGTGTTGTAATACGCCGGATTATAGTTCATCTTATAAGGAACTGGATCAAACCCATCGACAATCATTCCCCACCAGCTGTCGCGTTCTCCGAAATTTATAGGACCGTCCATCGCTTCCATGCCACGATCTGCCAGCCATTGCTTGGCTGCATCTAGCAAACGATTTGCAGCATTCTCATCATTGATACATTCAAAAAATCCTACGCCTCCCGTTGGTTGTGCTTCCTTCTTCGACGTGCGGTCGTTGATGAAAGCTGCTATACGTCCGATGGTTTGGCCTTTTCCGTCGTGCAACAGGAATCGTGTGCATCTTCCATGACGGAAAAATTTGTTTTCATCCGGATTAAAAACAGCTTCAATGTCTTTATCCAACGGCCTGCACCAATTCGGATCATCTTTATAGAGCCGGATAGGTAATTCCAGAAAATCTTTACGGTCACGGTCACTGCTGACTTCTCGTATTGTCATGTGGTAAAAAGCTAATTGCGGGAGTGAAGATAAAAAAAAGACCGCCGTGATGAGCGGCGGTCTTACTATGAAATTGGTTCAATTATTTAGCGTTGATAGAGATCTTCTTTTGAAGCTCCTGAACACTGGCTTTGAACTTTTTATCGGTTTCAATAAGGTTATTGACTGTACGACAGGCGTGAAGTACCGTCGCGTGGTCTTTACCGCCGCAATGTGCTCCGATACTGCTCAGTGATGACTTGGTCATGCTCTTGGCAAAGTACATCGCAATCTGGCGAGCCTGAACAACCTGGCGCTTACGCGTTTTGGACTTAAGCATTTCAATAGGAAGGTCGAAATAATCGCAAACCACCTTCTGGATATAGTCGATGGAGACTTCGTGCGTGGTGTTTTTCACGTACTTGTCGATCATCTGCTTCGCTAGTTCCAGCGTAACGGCTTTCTTGTTCATGGAAGCCTGCGCCAGAATAGAGATCAATGCGCCTTCCAGCTCACGAATATTGGAGGTAATGCTGTAAGCGATATACTCAACGATTTCTTTAGGAAGCTCGATACCATCCTGGTACATTTTACGGTTGAGGATAGCAATACGGCTTTCCAGATCCGGCATTTGGAGGTCAGCAGCGAGTCCCCATTTGAAACGGCTAAGCAAACGCTGCTCCATGCCTTGTAAATCTACCGGTGCTTTATCGGAAGTCAGAATAATCTGCTTGCCCGTTTGGTGCAAGTGGTTGAAGATGTGGAAGAATACATCCTGTGTTTTTTCCTTGCCGGCGAAGAACTGGATATCGTCGATGATCAGTACATCCATCATTTGATAGAAGTGTACGAAATCGTTTTGCTCGTTATTTTTCACCGCATCAATAAACTGCAACGTGAATTTATCCGACGTTACATAAAGAACGGTTTTACCGGGATGCTGATTCTTGATTTCAATACCAATGGCGTGGGCTAGGTGAGTTTTCCCCATGCCGGTGTTGCCATATATAAGTAACGGATTGAAAGCAGTACCGCCAGGCTTGTTGGCTACAGCATACCCTGCGCTGCGCGCAAGACGGTTGCAGTCGCCCTCTACAAAGGTGTCGAAGGTGTAGTTGATGTTGAGTTGCGACTCAACGTTAACCTTTTTCAGGCCAGGGATGATGAAAGGGTTCCGGATGGAACTGTTTCCGTTCATCGGAACATTCACCGGCGTGTTTTTAGGCTCTGCAGAGGATTTGGTAGGCAGTTTTACGGTGTACGGTCTTTCTGCCGTACCGTGATCCATCACAATACTATATTCCAGTCGGCTATCGTTGCCCAGTTGTTGACGGATCACCTTTTTTAATAAGGTGATGTAGTGCTCTTCCAGCCATTCGTAGAAAAATTGACTGGGCACTTCAATGGTCAGTACCTTTCCGTCCAGCTTGACGGGCTTGATAGGTTCAAACCACGTCTTAAAACTTTGTGGGCTGACGTTGTCCTTAATGATCTGGAGGCATTTCTTCCAAACACTCTCGCAGGTTTTTTCCATAATCGTCTCCTAAGAAAAAAGTTTTTGTTGGTTAAGTTTTTTGTTGATCATTTGAACGATACCATCACTGATTTCACAGTAGAAATGTTGTGCGTACCGGTGTGTCTCATGGTGTGTTCAAAAATCGGTTAGCAAATGTGTTAATAATTGAACAAATAAAAAAATTATCTTGCTATTGTTTTTTTAGAAATATTTTCACTCAGAGTGAAAGTGCCTGATTTTCTCCGTTTTTCATCAAAGAAAAAATCTATTCTTCCGAGCCTAATTCCTGCCCAGCCTGCCTGGGCAACCAGCACGTTTTTACCTATGGGATTTTGAAGAACGACGGGCTCGTCGAGGAATGTGTGCGTGTGTCCGCCGATAATCAAATCGATGCCGGAAACTTGTTGCGCGATTTGCGTGTCGCTGACTTTTTTTTCTTTGTAATTATATCCCAGGTGGGAAAGGCAGATGACCAGATCGCAACGTTCTTCATCACGTAAGATACGACTAAATTTGGTTGCAACAGCGACCGGATCTGAATAATAGATAAGATTGCTTACTTGTGTATCAATCAGTCCTTTGGGCTCGATACCTAAACCAAAAACTCCGATCTTTATTCCGCCTTTATTGAATATTTTATAAGGCAATGTTGATCGGTGAAGTGGTGAATTCGATAGATCATAATTCGCACATAAGAAAGGAAAACCGGCTTCGCTGATTCTTACCGCCAGGTTTTCCATACCGCCGTCAAAGTCGTGATTGCCAATCGCACTGGCGTCGTATCCCATTTCCCGCATCAATCGGATTTCAGGTTCTCCGTTGAATAAATTGAAGTAGGG
>JBEGUX010000296.1:0-2520 GCA_041178685.1 Bacteroidota bacterium | reverse complement strand
GCTGCTGCCGTACGCCAATGGTTTTGAACCTTCCGACGACTATTCCGCTTTCACCTATGTTGATGGCGACGGCGATGGCCAGGTTGCTGACATCAACTCCAACTTCGTACTCTCCGGAACCAGATGCCTTCGCTTTCCAGTTCCTGTAAATAATTATGCAGACAATTGGGTCATCACGTCATGCATTAATCCAAACGTGGTTTGCCCGGCCTATCAACTCCGGTTTTGGTACAAATCTTTATTGCCATTTGGCACATGCGCACTCGATGTATACACCTGCTTCAGTAATTCGCCGAGTGATACATTGCTTAAACTTGCAGGCCCGATCGTAACTAACGATTCGAGCTATCACGAAGAAGTCATCAATTTCTCACCACCAGCCGGAGGCAGCTTATTCATCGCCTTTCATCAAACCGGCACCAATGTACAATCTACATTACGCATTGATGATATTTCTATAGATATCACTGTAGGCGCGCCGGAAATTGAAAAAAATTCTTCCCTTGTTTGCTTTCCAAACCCGGTATCAGATGTGCTTGCTGTGCAGGTGGAGGAAGACTATTCAGAAGAAGCTGTGCTGACATTGTTTGATCTTTTAGGCAATTCTATCCGCACCATTACCCTGAGCGCGGGGACAAAAAATACTCAGCTGGATCTTAGTGATTTAGCTACCGGCAGTTATGCACTGCAGCTTTTATGTGGCGATAGAATAAGCCGTAAAATGATTGTTGTCGCAAGATGATTTCCGTTTCCTGACAATTATCATTGAGCTTCAACCAACGATTTCGGATTTTTAATGAATGATTATTAATCGTTTATTCCACCGTTTTCTTCTCGTCATTTTACTTTTCACCTGGAGTCGATCTGTCGGGCAATCCGTAGAGGATTGTCCACTTGCCTACGGATTTCCGGGATTGGACACCTCGCGTGTTGCCACACTTCACGTACTACGCGAAAAGGATACTACCTACCAAAACTATTGGCAATCGCTCTACATGGATCAGCAACATATTTTGCGAGCCAATCAATGGGAAAAGTATTCCATTCGTCTTGCAAAAGTTGGCGAACATGAATTCTGGACAGGAGCGGACTATGTCTCATCTGTTACTATTACTATCGAGAAGGGCAAAGATTATTTTCTGTTTTTAACCTTCCGCCCGGGAAAGGATCACCCTGAACCGATAGTAAAATTAATGGATGCAGACAGCGGCGCTTTGGCATTTGAAGCCGACACTTCACAGCTGGTCACTTTAAACTATCCGGTGCCTAGATGGAGAAAGGTATATGTTTTAAGTCCCATACTAGGATATATTAATCGTAATGAAACACTAAAATTCGATCTGCTATTTTTTTCACAACCTACATGGGCCAATTGTGTGGAATGTTTTGAAGGGATGGGATATTGTAAATTCTCCTATTTTGATTCAGTTGCCTCGCCAACTTATAGCGAATTCGCGATTGCTAGATTTGCCGAAGAGAGCCGTGTGAAAGACTCATTGGGTTTTTCAAAATACCTAAAGAAAAAAGCATTAAAAAATCTGCTTGATAAAGAAGATGAATTAATTATCCAGGAAAATATGGAGCTCAACCTACCGGGAGTATTTACTCATTCCGTTTACATTGAAGCCAAAGACCTTGACGCGAATAATAGAGGTCAAGAACCTTCACTAATAGTTCGCTCAATTTATTCGGTAATCATTGTCAAAAAAGATAAAGTAAAGAAAGTCTATGAGTTTATTTATTCCGAACGCGGTAAACAAGAAGAGCTATGGAGTAAAAATGATTTAACTTGTCGTGCCAAAGATTTTCTTTCGACGATTCAGCTACGCTGATTTAATCGTCAGATATAAAAGAAATTTCAGACTTTCTTGATTCCTTTCGCCAGCTTGGATGCGAAAATAAAGTCGTTGATCTCTTTGTTATCGGTACGCAAGATATCATCCACTGTTCCCTCCCAACATTTTTTTCCTTGGTAAAGGAATAAAATCTTATCACCGATCTCCAACACGGAATTCATGTCGTGTGTATTTACGATGGTAGTGATATTGAATTCCTGTGTGATCTCTTTAATCAAATTATCGATTACAATAGATGTTCGCGGATCCAGTCCGGAGTTGGGCTCGTCACAAAATAAATAACTTGGATTCGGAGCTATAGCACGTGCGATAGCTACCCTTTTTTTCATTCCTCCGCTGAGCTCTGATGGCATCAGCTTTTGAGCCGTAGGAAGGTTTACACGATTCAGACAAAAATTCACACGGTCGCGCTTTTCTTCCAGCGACATATTGGTGAACATGTTCAATGGAAACATCACGTTTTGCTCTACCGTAAGTGAATCAAACAGCGCACCGCCCTGAAACACCATACCAATCTCTTGACGAAATGGTTTACGCTCTTTCTTGTCTAATCCGGAAAAGCGCTGTCCATCGTAAAGTATCTCGCCATTGTCCACCTCTTCCAATCCGACCATGCACTTCATCATGACCGTTTTACCCGAACCGGATCCTCCAATAACCAGAT
>JBEGUX010000295.1:0-5780 GCA_041178685.1 Bacteroidota bacterium | reverse complement strand
TGGATTGATAGTGATCGGTGGCGACGGTACGTTTAAAGGTGCCGAAGAGTTTTCTAATCGCTTCAACCTGCCTGTGATCGGTGTTCCCGGAACAATTGATAATGATCTTTACGGTACAGATTATACAATAGGCTTCGATACTGCTACCAATACTACCATTGAGGCGATCGACAAAATCCGTGATACAGCGGCCTCGCACAATCGCCTTTTCTTTATTGAGGTGATGGGCAGAGATTCCGGTTGTATTGCACTCTGGTCCGGAATTGCCGGCGGGTCAGAAGCGATTCTTCTGCCTGAACGAAAAACGAATGTCACGGATCTTGTAGCACGCTTGAAAGAAGGCGCGAAAAATAAGAAGTCATCCAGCATAGTCATCATCGCTGAAGGCGAAAAGAGTGGTGGCGCCTTAAAAATTGCCGAAAAGGTAAAGAGCAAACTCAAGTTATACGATACCAAGGTGACAATTCTGGGTCATCTTCAGCGCGGAGGTAGTCCTTCTTGCTTTGATCGTGTTCTTGCAAGCCGACTGGGCAGTCAAGCCGTGGAATCACTCTTGCAAGGTGAATCACGAAAAATGGTCGGTTTGGTCGATAATAAAATCAAGCTGACGGATTTGAGGATGGCTACTTCCAATCAATTTGAATTAGATAATAATCTGGTCAGACTGGCTGGAATATTAGCGCAATAACTTATTCGTTCAACACTACTTTTATGAAAGAAGAACAACTAAAACAGCTGTTTCCCACCATCAATGCTATACCTGAGGCTTACACATTAGGCAGTCCGATTGAACAACGGGAATATCTCGTAGATGGTGAAATAAAAATCTGGAACGGCCCTGTTGCCGATGTTTATTCGCCGGTGTACATCAACGAAGGCGGCGAACTTAAGCAAGTGCGTATTGGTTCTCAACCAGTGCTCAATCGTCAGGCTGCACTGGAAGCATTGGATGCAGCGATTCGTGCATACAATGGTGGACAGGGAGAATGGGCAACGATGCGTGTAAAGCAGCGTATCGAATGCATGGTTCGCTTTGCCAAAGGAATGAAAGAGAAGCGCAATGAGGTAGTGAAATTGTTGATGTGGGAAATTGGTAAAAGTCTTGCCGATTCTGAAAAAGAGTTTGACAGAACCATCGATTATATTTTTGAAACTATTGAGGCGTTAAAATCGCTCGATCACGATAGTTCCACGATTAAAAAAGTGCAAGGGGTTTATGCGCAAATTCGTCGCGGACCATTAGGTGTTGCACTTTGTATGGGACCGTATAACTATCCGCTCAACGAAACGTATTGCAGTCTGATTCCTGCTCTTCTGATGGGAAATTCTGTCGTTTTCAAGCCGGCTAAGTACGGTGTGTTACTCAATCGTCCGTTGCTTGAAGTGTTCCGTGATTGTTTTCCGAAAGGTGTTATCAATTTCATCTACGGTGAAGGTCCGGAGACCAGCGGTGCATTGATGGAATCCGGTAAAGTGGATGTGCTCTCTTTTATAGGTACAAGTCGTGTTGCCAACATTCTGAAAAAGCAACATCCACAACCCAATCGCTTGCGCGCTGCCCTTGGACTGGAGGCGAAGAACCCGGCGATAATCATGCCCGATGCAGATCTGGATTTGACCGTTAGCGAGTGCATTACCGGTTCCCTTTCGTACAACGGACAACGCTGCACAGCGATAAAAATTATTTTTGTTCACGAATCAGTACGTGAAAAGTTTCTCGAAAAATATTGTGCCAAACTTAGTGGACTAAAAGCCGGCATGCCTTGGGATGAGAAAGTGATGCTTACTCCTCTGCCGGAAAAAGGAAAAACCGATTACCTTACATCGTTGATTGATGATGCCCGCAGCAAAGGTGCCGATGTAATCAATGAAAATGGAGGGACGGTAGTGGCAAGTATGTTATATCCTGCGGTGCTGTATCCTGTAAATAATGAAATGCGGATATATTATGAAGAACAGTTTGGTCCAGTAGTTCCTGTTATTTCATTTACGGATGTTCAAGAGCCAATCGATTATGTTGTGAATTCCAACTATGGTCAGCAAGTGAGCATTTTTGCTACTGATCCTGATACCGTTGTCGGATTGGTCGATCCTTTGGTTAATCAGGTTTGCCGTGTAAACGTGAACAGTCAGTGTCAGCGTGGTCCGGATGTGTTTCCATTCAACGGTCGTAAAGATTCCGCTGAAGGTACCTTGAGTGTAAGCGATGCATTACGTGTCTTTTCGATACGAACATTGGTAGCAATGAAACAAAGCGATTTGAACGACAAGATACTTTCAGAAATATTAGAGGAGAGAAGTTCCCGATTCTTGAACTCTGATTACATTCTATAGTTAAAACTCCTTGTTGCTTCCTGTAATCTTGACTACATTTCCATTTCCAATAACAACCAAAGAACTTGAATTATGATTTTAGTAGCCGACAGCGGATCCACCAAATGCGATTGGATTCTTATTGAGAATGGATCAATTGGTGAAAAGTCAAGCACTCCCGGTTTCAATCCCTATTTTTGTGACGAAGCTTTTGTTCTAAATGGATTAAACAGCAACCAGGAACTAGTTGCAGCTAAGCTATCTGTCAAAGAAGTTTACTTCTACGGTGCAGGCTGTTCCAGTCCTGAACGTAATGAGCTTATTCGCCAAGCACTCAATAAATTTTTTGTAAACGCATCTATCACCGTTGATCATGATGTATTTGCATCAGTACTTGCTACTTGTGGCGATGACCCCGGAATTGCCTGTATTTTAGGCACAGGTAGTAACTCTTGTTATTTTGATGGAAAAATTATCCATGAAAATAATTACGGACTCGGTTACATCATGGGCGATGAAGGAAGTGGCAGTTATTTCGGAAAAAAACTAATCACACATTACCTGTACGGAATTCTACCTGATCCGATAAAAACGGCTTTCGAAGCTCGTTATACGATGAACAAGGAGATTATGATTGACAATGTCTATTCAAGGCCCGGTGCAAACGTTTGGTTGGCTTCTTTTGCCAAATTCATGTCAGAACACCCTGGTGATCCATGGGTTCGTAAAACTGTGCGAAAAGGCTTCGATGAGTTTTTTGATCTGTACGTCTGCGGTTACCCCAACTACCGCGAACTTGATGTTCATTTCGTAGGAAGTATTGCCCATTGCTTCGAAGATATTTTACGTGAAACTGGTGCTGACAAAGAAGCGCGCGTTGGTAAAATAGTGCGCCATCCTATTAAAGGATTGGCAGATTATTATAGTAATCGTTCGCTGATCGCTTAGAATTTCACAACAGTCTTACCGCTGTTATTCGGAAACACGACTACATTGTTTTCGGTATAATCACGATCTCCGGCACGACCAATTGGATCGAACTTGGAGATTGGGTTCAGCACGTTGAAATACTCCCGCTGACTATTTACGGATTTTCCATTAACGGTGATGTTTTTACTCTCCATTCCGTGCAAAACCAACTTGATCTGACTGAATTTGGAGCCGGCTTTTCCTTCAGCTTCTTTAAACACGATTTCGCCGTTTGACGGGCTATAGAAAATGTCGCGACGGAAGAACCCGCCCTTTTCATACTCGTAAGTAGTGCCATCGTCCTCGTAATAGGTGAACGTGTTTTCGGTTTTACCGGCGTAAACGTGAATGAACAACGTATCGCCCGGATCATCGGCCGCACTTTGTACCGGTGGTTGCATAGCTACAATAGCTCCGCCTTTCACAAACACATTCAGACGATTAATAGGGTTAGTAAGTATCAACTCTTGCTTTCCGGCGTAGGATTTATCGTTGTAGAAGTCGTACCAGTCTCCCTCCGGTAAGTAGAATCGAGCAAGGTCGCGGGTTGTTGACGTTGGACAAACCAGAATGCCGTGACCAAACAAGAATTCATTTTGATAATCACCATTATAGATTTTCTCGTCAAACGGATGATAGATAGCCAGTGAACGGGCAACAGGCATACCTGTGCGTGTTGCCTCATGGAATGTGGAGTAGAGATAAGGCATTAACTTATAACGCAGCTGAATATAGTTGCGTGAAATCTCTTCCACTTCTTCGCCATACGCCCATGGTTCACAGCTGCGCGAATTGATCATCGAGTGGCCACGCATGAAAGGGGTGAACGAAGCAATGCTCATCCAGCGGGCAAAAAGTTGAGGGCTGCTGCCACCGGTAAATCCGCCAATATCATAGCCGGCATTGGCAACACCGCAAAGTCCAAGACTATTCACCAGGCGAACGCCCAATAACATATGATCATCATAGGAAGAATTGTCACCTGTCCAGATGGCTGAGTAACGCTGTATTCCACTGTATGCCGCTCTTGTAAGCACGAATGGACGTTTTCCGTTCATGAGTTGTTTAGTTCCTTCATACGTTGCACGAGCCATTTGCATACCATACACATTTCGAGCTTCCATGGTGCTAGTCGGATGACCGTCGAAGCCGAAGTTCATCAGGTTCGGAAGTTTTTGTCCCCACGTAGCAATTTCATTCATATCGTTCCAGAACCCATCGATGCCATCATTGACATAGCCGGTAAATTGCTTGCCCCACCAGATTCTACCTTTTTCCGTGGTGAAATCAGTGAAGTTGCACCAGCCCGGCCAAACTTGTCCGGAGTAGTTAGTGCCGTCGGGATACTTAACGAAAATATCATTGGCCAACCCGTCTTCGTAGGCTTTGTATCCTTTTTCAATTTTTATTCCGGGATCTACGATGATAGTCGTGTGAAAATTAAGTTGCTTCAGCTCATTGAGCATTTTCTGCGGCTGTGTGAAATGCACCGGATTCCAGGTGAATAGTTTATATTGATCCATATAGTGGATGTCAAGATAGATGACATCGCACGGAATCTTCTTTTCACGAAATGTTTTGGCAATGGAAACGACTTCCTCTTGAGGGTAATAACTGTACCGGCATTGCTGATAGCCGATGCTCCAGAGGGATGGCATATACATACGGCCGGTGAGGTAGGTGTAATCTTCTACAATACCACCAACGGTAGAGCGGTAAATAAAATAGTAATTCATATCGCCACCCTCGGCAGTAAAACTGCTGAAGCGTTCTTGCGAAGCGCCAAAATTGAAATGGCTCTTGTACGAATTGTCCATAAATATTCCATACGCCAGACTATCGTGAAGGCCGATATAGAATGGAATGGTGGCGTAAATGGGGTCTGTGCCCGTTCCGTAACCAAAAGCGTCGGTGTTCCAGTTTTCATAGCCGTTACCACGGCGGTCGAGATTGCCGGTTTTCTCTCCAAGTCCGATAAATCGTTCGCCGGGGAATAGTTGTTTGTAGGTGGTAATTTCATCACCTATCCAAGACGTACCGAAACCGGCATCATCAGCGTTGATCAGCTTGCCGTCTAGCGTACTGAAACTGAAGCGAACCGGATTTTTATTTATGGTAAGACGGAGTGAATCGGTAGTGATTATCAGCGCATTTTTCTCGTCCTTGAGATTTAATTTTGTGTTAACTGCCTTTCCGGTTACCGCATAGGAAAAATCGCTTTCGAACGGACTCGACTTTTCGGTTTTTTCAGAAGTTGATACCGGGGAAATACGTATCCTAAAAATAGTAGGGGAGATTACCTGAACTTCTGCGGCGGCGTTTAACGCTTGCATAGTAATAACCTGTCCGGATTGTTTAAAACCGGTCAGGTTCCCAATATCCGAATTCTGATCTGCACGGGAGGTTAAACAAAGTGTAACTAATACACTAACAAGGGTTAAAAATCTTGTTGAGGAGCTGAACATGATATTGTAATATTTAGTTAAATTCGGACTGTA
>JBEGUX010000294.1:0-8396 GCA_041178685.1 Bacteroidota bacterium | reverse complement strand
CCTCACCGGTAGTTCCGGCCTTTATGAAAATGCCATGGGTGGAACTTTTCCGAAGCGGGAAGATTATAATTACATCAAGTCAAAAGTTGAATACACGTTTTACGATCCCAATACAGCCACCAAAGAATTGGTAGACGAAGTATATGGCATCGTCAACGACAAAGGAAAACTCATCCGTATACTCTCACTGGCAAAATCTGCGATTCGCCACAACATGAGCGATGATCTTGCCGATATGAAATGGCCGGCATGCCTGATCTGGGGAAAACAAGATACTGTAACACCACCGGATGTCGCAGAGGAATTTAACCGGTTATTACCCAACAGTGAACTGTTTTGGATTGATAAATGCGGACACGCGCCAATGATGGAGCAACCTTTAGAATTCAACGCACACCTCAGTGGTTGGCTGAAAAAACATTTTGCATGATCAACGTCGATCAATTTCGGTAGTTTACACTACGCACTTTTACTTTAACAGGGAATTCATCGCATGGTCATAAAAGACGCCACGTTTACTATCAGCAGTCCTACCGTAGACAAATGTCCGGAACCAAGACTTCCGGAATATGCATTTATTGGGCGCTCCAACGTGGGAAAGTCTTCATTGATAAATATGCTTACCGGAAGAAAGCAACTGGCAAAAACTTCTGCCAATCCCGGTAAGACACAATTAATCAACCACTTTTTAATTAATGGTCAATGGTATCTTGTAGATCTTCCCGGCTACGGATATGCTAAAGTTTCGTGGTCCGAACGCGTGAAATGGCAAAAGATGATCCGCGATTACATGTTGAAGCGGGGAAATTTGATGACGGTATTCGTTCTGGTGGATGTGCGCCACGAACCGCAAAATCAAGATGTTGAATTTATCAACTGGCTGGGAGGCAACCGAATTCCTTTCAGTATTGTCTTCACCAAGTGCGACAAAGTTTCAAAACAACAAGTCGTTAGATCGGTAGAGCTCTACAAACGCACCTTGCGGGAAACATGGGATGAGTTGCCGAATTTATTTCTTACTTCATCTGAAAATCGCACAGGGCGTGATGAAATCCTGTTTCATATAGAGGAATCAAATAAATTATTTCAGGCACCGGATAAAATTTAACTATTACTTTTTCTCCCCTTTCAATCCGGAAGCAAAAGCAAATTGATCGGCAAACTGACGTATACTGGTTGCACCGGCTTCGTCATTGGTAGCACGAATGTAGGTGTCAGCCATCGATGCGAAGTTCTCGTAAAAGAATCTTTTCATATCGTCAACCGGCATTTCTTTGGTCCACAAATCAATGCGCAGTGTTGTGTTTTCTTTAGGATCCCAAAGAGATAGCAAAGTAGCTTTACAGGCACGCTTCCCTTCCATCCCGCTATCGGTAGCTTCCCATTCAATGACTTCCGGCACTTGTTCAACATCCATGGATACCGTGAACTTTATCTCTGATTTTTTCATAGCAATTTAATTCGAGCGTTTAGGTTTATAACGTGACTCCTGAAAAAGTTGATGAAGGTCTTTCCACTCCATCAGTTGTTGCAGTGTGATTTCAGGGTGTTGTTTCATATAAGATTGTACGATACGTAATCCGATGAACTGACCAATATTTCCGGGAGACTCTTTCGGAAAACCGTTGGTGGTTGGTCCTTCACCAACGTATTTCATCATTACATTGGGATCTTTGGTGTACAATAATTTATTGTCGATGAAAAAGCTCCATACTTTGGATTCATTTTTTGAGCACCATTCCAACTGTGACGCTGTATATCCTGAAGTAATAGAATCCGGCTCATCAGGCAGCAAAATGGAAATCGCATATTGAATCCGACCAGCTGCAACCATCTGCTCCATTAAATCAGCTTCCAACTCGTCAGGCATGAAATCGCTCTGCAACCAACCTTTCATAGCATCCGAAACAATATACTCTTTTGTCATACGTCTTTGTAAATACGCCGGGAGTGGTGGCTCGAGTGTTGGATAAAAACGAGATTCCGGATTGAGATACATATCGAGTGCAATTGCAAGATGTGAGGAATCGCAGATAATTGGGTAGGAAAAAACAGAAATGGTAGTAAGCAACTGCGGTACAGTCCTGTCCGGAAATTTCTCTTTGTAACGGGCAAAAGTCAGTTGCAAACGGCGGTCGTAGTCATCGAAGTCGCTATACTTCGCATTGCAGGCGGCATAAACAGCGCGAAAATTGGTATCAGAAACAAAGGCCTGAAGATTCTGTTCTTGTTCGGCACTGTCGCGATTACCCAACCGGGTGAGCTGCCAGATGAATAGATCAAAAAAAGAACCGTACTTCTCCGACAAAAACTTCGAACGCGCCCCCATCGTCAGGCTGTCACTAAACAGATCTTGTTCAAAACGAAGAACACTTTTGGACTGAATTGTCACCTCCTTCTTTTCATCTTCCTTCCTCGGATCACCACAGGAAAAAAAAGTTAGAAGTAATGCTGAAAAGTACCAACAGGTACGTAATTTAGCAGGAACAAATTTTAGTATCATTGCATCGTTAAATACCCTACAAAGATGAAAAAGTTATTGTTATTAATTACACTGTCAACATCGGTTCTTTACACAATTGCACAAGACAGCACCAAATCGGATGTTGACCCTAATTTCCATTTTGGAATGAAAGGAAGTCTGGGATTTGCCTGGCTACGTAGCGATACTAAAGACGTTGAAAGCGATGGCGCTATCATGAGAGCGTCCTATGGTTTTATCGCCGATTTTAAATTTGCACAAAACTATGCTTTCTCTACAGGCGTAGATGTAAGTTACAAAGGCGGGAAATTGAAGCGCCAGGTTGACACGCGTACCATTAGTACAACTACCGGAGACACAACTGACCTCACACAAATTTACGAGCAGCGTACACGAGCTACTTATGTAGAAGTTCCGTTAACCGTGAGATTAAAAACCAATCAAATTGGCTACGTGAAATACTACCTGCAAGTTGGTTTAGCACCGGGTTTTAATATCAAAGCATCCTATAATGCTGACATTGATCAAGAAACGCAACTTAATGGCGATATAGTGAAAACCGAAAAAGTTGAACTGGAAGATGAGGACCTCAGCGAAGACATCAACTTCTTCAATTTAAGCATGATCATTGGCGCTGGATTTGAATATAATCTGACCGGCACTACCAACCTTATTACGGGAATTTCATTCTCCAATGGATTTCTTGATATTTCTGATAAGAAAGCTACCAATCCTGTCGTATCCGGTACGAAATTAAATTCTAATATGATATCACTGAACGTTGGTATCCTGTTTTAAATTTCAAGAAGATTGTACCTTTACAACCGTATAGCTAAGCTATACGGTTTTTTTAATTCCTATGCGGATAGCGCTCAGTCAACTTAATTTCATCATCGGCGACTTTCAACAAAATGCCGAAAAGATGCGCCAGCAAATTCGTTTAGCTAAAACGGAACACGCTGACTTGATCGTCTTTGCCGAACTTTCCGTTTGTGCTTATCCGCCGCGTGATTTTCTAGAATTCAACGATTTCGTCCAACAATGCCGTACTACTGCGGAGTCTCTTGCTAAAGAATGTAAGGGCATCACTGCGATCATCGGATTGCCAACAATTAATCCTCGACTGGAAGGGAAAAATCTGTTTAATTCCGCTTGTGTTTTGCGTGATGGAAAAATAATGGATACCGTACACAAAGCTTTATTGCCTACCTACGACATCTTTGATGAATATCGCTACTTCGAACCTAACCAGACTTTTAATTGCATCGAAGTAAATGGCACTACAATCGCACTCACTATCTGCGAAGACTTGTGGAACATCGACGACGATCCGCTGTATGTTACTTGTCCGATGGACGAATTGATCAAAGAGCAACCATCGCTGATGATCAACATTGCTGCATCACCATTTGACTACGCACACGCAGAAGAACGCAAAGCTGTTTTAAAAAAGAACGTAAGCAAATACGGAATTCCATTATTATATGTAAATCATGTAGGCGCACAAACCGAACTGATTTTTGATGGTGGATCTCTGGCGATGAGTAAAAATGGCGAGGTCATCGAACAATTGGATTCATTCCATGAAGACTTCCGGTTGGTCAACTTTGTTAATGGCGATCTTTCATCAGGCATTACTAATTCATCTCCTGCTAAGCAGAATAGCAAGTATGCAGATATTCATGATGCATTAGTGCTGGGTATTCGGGATTATTTCTCCAAACAAGGATTTAAAAAAGCCATCCTTGGTCTTTCGGGAGGAATAGATTCTGCAGTAGTGACCTATTTAGCTGCATCTGCTCTTGGCGCGGAAAATGTGAAAGTACTCTTAATGCCATCACCATTTTCTTCGGCCGGCTCCGTTGACGATTCGCTTGCACTTGTGAATAATCTTGGCGTAAACCATGAAATCGTCCCGATAAAATCTGTTTACGATAGTTTTCTCTCAACACTCTCGCCGGCTTTCGACGATCTTCCGTTTAATGTAACGGAAGAAAATCTACAGGCACGCACTCGAGGCGTTTTGCTGATGGCGCAATCCAACAAGTTCGGCGCTATCTTACTGAACACGTCCAACAAGAGTGAATTAGCTGTTGGCTACGGCACCTTGTACGGCGACATGTGTGGCGGCATTGCTGTTATTGGTGATGTTTACAAGACAGAAGTTTACGAATTGGTGAACTACATCAATCGTGAACACGAAATCATTCCCAAAAATATTATCACTAAGCCACCATCTGCCGAACTTCGTCCGGGACAAAAAGATTCCGATTCGCTGCCGGAATACGACGTACTGGATCCACTCTTGTTCCAATATATTGAGAAGCGAAAAGGTCCGGATGAGTTGATAGCAATGGGCTTTGACGAAGCATTGGTCCGCCGTGTATTGAAGATGGTAAACACCAATGAATACAAGCGACATCAAACGCCTCCCATTTTACGAGTGTCGCCAAAAGCATTTGGAAGCGGACGTCGCTTGCCCATTGTTGGTCGCTATTTATCCTGACCAACACTTTTTCAAATTATAACTCAATCATTATAAAAAAAGAAGCCGGTAAACAATTGCTTACCGGCTTTTGAATTATTTAATCTAAGAAAGAAGATTAGCTGATTGTCCAGGTCTCTCTTCCGCGGAGCAATGCATCAAGATCGCCTTCACCGCGTTTAGCTTTCATGCTTTCCAACTGCGCAGCCATTTTCTCTTCGTATACCGGACGATCTTCCTGATAGAATACGCCGAATGGACGTGGCAAATGATGTTCAGCCATCGTACGCGGATTATCAAAGAAGCGAGCAAGAATGCCGGCTTTCACACGGTCACGATCATCGTGTATCCACAGATCGTTAGCAGATGCGCCTTCGTTCAGATTAACAACAACAGGAGTGAAACCATCAAGCTTAACACCCAACTCATTATTCTCGCCGAACATGAGTGGCTTTCCGCTCTCCATGAACAACGTTTCTTTTTTCTTGCTGGCTTTTTCCGTGTAAACTTCAAAAGCGCCGTCATTGAATACGTTGCAATTCTGATAGATTTCCACGAATGAAGCTCCTTTGTGTTCGTTAGCGCGCTTCAACATCGCTTGAAGGTGCTTCGGATCGCGGTCCATAGAACGAGCAACAAACGTTGCATCAGCACCAAGGCACAATGCGATTGGATTGAAAGGATGGTCAACAGAACCCATCGGTGTAGACTTCGTCACCTTTCCCTCTTCAGAGGTTGGTGAATATTGTCCTTTGGTAAGACCGTAGATTTCATTGTTGAAGAGCAGCACATTCACATCGAAATTACGACGCAACATGTGAATGGTATGGTTACCGCCGATTGATAGTCCATCGCCATCACCGGTCACCAGCCAGATGCTGAGTTCCGGGCGAGTAGCTTTCAGTCCGCTGGCAACTGCCGTTGCGCGTCCGTGAATACTGTGCATTCCAAACGTTTCCATATAGTATGGAAAGCGTGAAGAGCAACCAATACCGGATACGAAGACAATGTTTTCGCGGGGAATACCAAGCTCCGGAATGACCGTTTGTGCTTGCTTGAGGATCGAATAATCGCCACAACCCGGACACCAGCGCACTTCCTGGTCGGTCACAAGTTCTTTTGCGGTGAATTTTTCGGGAGAAGCAGTTGTTGTTTCCATTTTATTGGGATGGAGAATGATTTTTTATTGAATTATTTTTTGGACAACTCCTCAATACGGGTGAGGATCTCTTCAGCAGAGAATGGAAGTCCTTGTACTTTGTTTAATGCAATAGCCGGTACGAGGAATTTATCACGGATCATCTTGATCAATTGACCACGATTCATTTCCGGAATCAATACATGCTCGTAGTTGGAAAGGAATTCGCCGAGGTTCTTAGGGAATGGACGGATATAACGCAGGTGAGCGAATGTCACATCAATTCCTTTTTCACGCGCTTTCAATACTGCGCTCTTAATGGCGCCGTATGTAGAGCCCCAGCCAAGTACCAACAACTTACCTTTTTCAGTACCAATTTCCGGAGTAATGGCAGGAATGTAATCGGCAATCTTTTCCACTTTATTTTCACGCATCTCCACCATGAATTCATGGTTAGCAGCGTCGTAGCTGATGTTACCGGTCTCGTGCTGTTTTTCGATACCACCAATCCGGTGCTCGAGTCCTTTCGTTCCAGGAATCGCCCACGGACGAGAAAGTTTCTCGTTGCGCTTATACGGAAGGAATTTTTCTCCCTCAACGTGCTTGGCAAAGTTGACGTTAATATCAGCAAGATCTGATGATTTAGGGAACATCCAAGGCTCAGCACCGTTAGCGATATAACCATCGGTCAATAACATTACCGGCGTCATAAAATCAATAGCGAGTCGGCAGGCTTCGTAAGCCATATAGAAACAGTCGGATGGTGTTGCTGCAGCGATTACAGGAATTGGCGCTTCACCGTTACGACCATAAACCGCTTGCAACAAATCGCTCTGTTCGGTTTTAGTTGGAAGTCCTGTAGAAGGTCCGCCACGCTGAACGTTGATAATCACTAGTGGCAACTCGAGCATGAGAGCAAGTCCCATCGCTTCTGTCTTCAATGCAATACCCGGACCTGAAGAACCGGTAACAGCAAGTGCACCTCCGAACGAAGCACCAATTGCAGAACATATGCCGGCAATTTCATCTTCCGCCTGGAATGTTTTTACATTAAAATTTTTGTGGCGCGATAATTCGTGAAGAATATCGGAAGCAGGAGTGATAGGATAAGTACCGTAGAACAATTGCAAACCTGCTTTCTTAGCTGCAGCAATCAAACCGATGGCGACTGCCTGGTTCCCCATAATGTTACGATAGGTACCAGGAGCAATTTTAGCAGGGCCGATAGAGAAACGTGATGTAGCTTCTTCGCGTGTTTCGCCAAAGTTATAGCCAGCGCTCAACACTTTTAAGTTTGCATCGCGGATATCCGGTTTCTTTTCGAATTTCTCGTTGATGAATTTAATCGTGTGCTCCATGGAACGGTTGTACATCCAATAGAGGTATCCAAGAACAAACATGTTCTTAGCGCGATCAATTTCTTTTACACCAAGACCGCTTCCATCGAGTGCAGCGCGTGTCATCTTGGTAACATCCATCTTCACTACGCGGAAGTTATCGACCGATCCATTCTCCAGCGGATTCACATCACCGTAGCCGGCAAGACGCAAGTTCTTGGCATCAAAACCGTCGACGTTGACGATGATCGTTCCACCTTTACGAATGTTACGCAAGTTGGCTTTTAATGCAGCAGCGTTCATCGCTACCAATACATCACAATAGTCGCCAGGTGTGAAAATCTCTACACTACCAAAGTGCAGCTGGAAGCCGGATACACCGGCAAGGGTTCCTTGTGGGGCGCGAATTTCTGCAGGGAAATCAGGAAACGTACTTAAATCGTTTCCAAGGAGTGCAGCGGTGTTGGTAAACTGCGTACCGGTAAGCTGCATTCCGTCGCCGGAGTCACCGGCGAATTTGATAATGACATTATCAAGAACTTCTTGGGATTGTGCCATGATAAATAGGGCTCTTAAATGGTGTGCAAAGATAGGAATTTCACGTCGATTGGCCACCTATGAAGCAAAGGAAAAAGCATTGAAAAAATGGTGTTTACAACCACTTGTTTTCCAAGATCTCCCGGGCGTGATAGGTGATGATGATATCGGCACCGGCACGTGTAAAGGCATGCATATTTTCCATGATTATTCGCTGCCCGTCAATCCAACCAGCCTCCGCCGCTTTTTTGACCATCGTGTACTCGGCCGATACATTATAACAAGCAATCGGCAATTCAGTTTGCATCCTTACATCGCGAATTACGTCAAGATAGGCCAATGCGGGCTTAACCATCAGAATATCAGCTCCTTCCAATTCATCAAAAGCCGCTTCCCGAATAGCTTCTCGGCCGTTCC
>JBEGUX010000293.1:0-4549 GCA_041178685.1 Bacteroidota bacterium | reverse complement strand
ACGTATCCGTTGCCGGAAGCCCAGCTCGACCGCTTTATGTTCAACGTGCTGTTGACTTATCCTGAATTTGAACAGGAATTGCAAGTTGTAAAAAATACGACGTCTGATCTTAAACCGGAAGTTAACAAGGTCATCACCGGCGAGGAGATCGCCTACTTCCAGGAGCTGATTCGTCGCATTCCGGTTACAGATAATGTACTTCAGTATGCCGTGCAATTGGCCGTGAAAACACGTCCCAATACTCCGGCAGCAACGAAAGAAGTGAATGCTTATGTTTCATGGGGCGCCGGACCGCGTGCCTCTCAATACTTGGTAATCGGAGCAAAGTGCCACGCTGCTCTTAACGGTAAATTCTCGCCGGATATGGAAGATGTACGTGCTGTTGCAGTTCCTATCCTTCGTCATCGTATCGTACGAAACTATCGTGCAGAAGCCGATGGCGTTTCGGTGGAGAAGATCATTCAGGGACTATTTTAATTCGCTGTTTGACGGATTCAAAGGTCATTCAGCAATTATCATTTCTTTTCGTCAACGACTAATTCAAGGTTGATCAGCGCAACAGTACCGCGCAGATTGCCGAAGTTCACCTGTACTTTATCTTTTTTGATTTCTTCAACTACTCCGGTTTGTTTGCTTTTCATCATCCGCACAGTGCTGCCCACCACAATTTCGTTGCGTAGTTTTTCCAGGAGTATTTGCCGTTTTTTAGCCAATTTCTCCGGTGTGTTTTCCGCTGCTTTTCGCTTTTGTTCAGCGGTAAGTGTGCCAACAAATTTCTTGATGACCGCTTTCCGGTCTTTGGTTTTGGCCCATTCCTCTGTTAGCGATAAAAACTTACGTCCTAATTCGGTCAGCTTTCGGGTATCTTCCTGTTTGGATTTTTCTTTTTCAAGCCGTGCCGTAAGTTTCTCGCTAAGCTGTTCGTATTTGTTGCCTGCAGCTTCCGCCTTTTGCTGATGTTGCCGCAGTTGTCGTAATTCTTCTTCTATATGATGCTTCTGCCGGTGCAAATCCGACAACATGTTGTTAAGCCGCAGCTTATCCTTTTGTACTTTCTTTTTTGCCCGATCCAGTACATGTTTCGGAAGTCCCATCTTTTCTGCTACTTCGAAGGTGTACGAACTTCCGGGTTGACCAATCAGCAGTTTGTATAACGGTCGCAATGTTTCCGGATCAAAAAGCATCGATGCATTGCGAACGCCGGAAAGATGATCGGCCAGCAGTTTGATGTTGGTGTAGTGAGTAGTAAAGATGCCGAAAGAGTTGCGGCGATTCAGTTCTTCCAATACCACTTCAGCGATGGCTCCTCCCAATTCAGGATCCGTGCCTGTTCCAAACTCATCAATAAGTACCAGTGATTTTCCATTCGCCATACGTAGGAAATGGTTCATCTTAATGAGTCGCGAGCTGTACGTGCTCAATGCATTTTCAATGGATTGACTATCGCCAATATCTGCCAGCAGATGCTGAAAATAACTCATCACAGATCCATCTGCAACAGGAACAGGCAGACCGCTTTGTAACATCAGTTGCAACAGTCCAACAGTTTTTAGTGTGATGGATTTTCCACCGGCATTTGGACCGCTGATGATTAGAATTCTGTTCTCCTTGTCCAGTGTGACGTTCAAGGGTACCACGGGTAATCCTGCTGCTTTATTTTGTAAATACAACAGCGGGTGATACGCATTGATGAGCCGGATGTCGGGTTTGTCAGCGATAGCCGGCAATCGCGCATCGATTTCTCTTGAGAAATAGGCTTTTGCGCGCAACAGATCCATCGCCGTTAGAAATTCATGGTAGCGGAGAATTAAAGGAGCGTGAGGGCGTAGTCGATACGTCAGTTCGCGCAGCAGGTGAAATACTTCATTGCGTTCGTCTTGTTCAAGTTCAGCGACTTCGTTGTTCAATTCAATCAAACCTTCCGGCTCTATAAACGTCGTTTTTCCTGACTCACTTTTTCCGTGAACGATACCTTTCAGATCACGTTTGTGCTCGGACGGCACCGCTAAAACCCTTCTGTTATTGTAAAAGTTCTCTTCATTATCACGCAGCCATCCGCGCTTCTTCATATCGTTGATGTAGGAGCGGAATTTACGATCAGCTTCGCGACGCTTGGAATTTAACTCGCTGCGAATCTTTTGAAGTTCAGGTGATGCATTGCTGCGCACCTGCGCTTGTCCGTCGATAATTTCTTCAATCAGTTCGGCGACGATTTTATTTTCCGGTATGTCAGAGGATAGTTCTAGTAATGCGGGAAAGGAGATACTTCTTTCGCGTAAAAATCGAAGCAAATTGTTGACGATTTCGCAGGCTGAGCGAAGCTGGTTAAACTGAGCTTCGGAGAGCAGTGAACCTTGTTTGGCTAGTAAGTTGGCCTCTCGGAAAAAATCATCAAAGAGGAAGTCCGGAAAATATCCGCCGCTGACCAACGTTTGGCGGTACTCTTCCACCCGCTGGAGTTCCTTGTTCAGTAATAGCCGATCGTTGATTGGGCGTAACAACAAGGCTCGCTGACGCGAGGAATCGCAACGGCAATGGCGCTCGATACGCTCACGAATGCGCTCGAATTCCAAAACATGCAAAAGATCGTCCGGATAATAGTTCACAAGGATGTAAAGTTCGGAAATTGCCAGCTATTTTGATTAAAACACGTTATTTGCAGTCTTGTTTTAAAATAATCATGCGAATTGCAATTATTGGAGGTGGTGCTGCCGGTTTTTTTGCAGCAATAGCGGCCAAAGAAGCCGCTCCTGAGCACGAAGTCGTGCTGATCGAGGCCACGTCCAAAGTTTTGTCTAAAGTCAGGATAAGTGGCGGCGGCCGCTGTAATGTGACGCATGCATGTTTTGATGCCAGGGAATTGGTACAATATTATCCACGCGGTGGAAAAGAATTACGTCAAGCATTTAGTCGTTTTATGCCCGGCGATACAATTTCCTGGTTTGAGGAGCGAGGAGTCGATTTGAAAACAGAAGAGGATGGCCGTATGTTTCCCGTTTCGGATGATTCCACTTCAATTGTAGATTGTTTGATGAGCTCGGCGCAGGAAGCGGGCGTAATGCTTCGTCTTTCCACTTCAGTTCGTGCCATTCATCCCAAGAACGACAAATTTATCTTATCGTTATCCAACGATAATGAATTGATAGCTCACCGGTTGTTAATTGCGACCGGCGGATCACCAAAGTTGGAAGGGTTCGACTGGATTGCTTCGCTTGGTCATACCATTGTGCCGCCGGTCCCGTCACTTTTCACCTTCAATATTCCGAAAGATCCGATCACACAATTGATGGGTGTCAGTGTGGAGAATGCTTTCGTTCAAATCTCCGCTTCTAATTTCTCTGCTAAAGGTCCTTTATTGATTACCCATTGGGGATTAAGTGGTCCGGCTGTGCTCAAACTAAGTTCACTGGCGGCGCGATGGCTGGCAGAGAAAAACTACAATTTCGAAGTGATTGTTAATTGGATGGGCGAAGCAGATTCATCGGACTTCTCAGCGTGGGTGGGAGAGCAACGTAAAGAAAGAACCACGACAAAAGTCCTGACAACACCTCCGCAAGGAATCTCCAAAAGATTGTGGGAGTTCTTGTTGCATCGGGCAGGAATACGTGCTGATATCAACTGGTCGGATCTTCGGCGGGATGAGAGCGATTCGTTGCAACGAACCGTTTTATCGGATTGTTATTCCGTGAAAGGCAAGACAACATTCAAGGAAGAGTTTGTTACATGCGGCGGTGTTTCATTGAAAGAAATCGATTTTAAGACGATGCAAAGCAAGATAATTCCTCACCTGTTTTTTGCCGGCGAAGTATTAGACATTGATGCTGTGACGGGCGGTTTTAATTTTCAAGCAGCCTGGACCACCGGATTCATCGCAGGAAATGCTATGATCAACTGATTTCATAAGCGTCGTTTTAAGCGTAAAAAGGTATATTTGTTGTATATGTTCAAACGCATTTTATTCCTGTTGTCGCTAGTTGCTTCAGCAGCCACCGCGCAGCACACTGTAAGCGGACTTGTTACCGATAAAGACGACGATAAGCTGCTGTTACAAAATGTAACAGTTTATATCCCAGAGTTCAATCGCTTTGATGTTTCCAAAGAGGGAGGAACCTATATTCTACGAAATGTTGGCATTGGCACGGCGACCATTCATTTTTATTTGCCGGGTTATTTACCGCAGGTTTTCCCGGTGAATACCTCTGATAGCGCAACAGTTGTCAATGTACAATTGGTAAAATCTGTTCGTCAATACCATGCGGCTTCTCAAGTCGGATCGCGCATCAATACGCTTCAACCATTGCCTTTTTCATCTATGCGTTATAGTAACGATGACTGGCAGCGATCGGGTGCAATTCATCCGATGGCAGCTATGGCTTCTTTATCGGGTGTTGATCGCATTACGTTGGGAAATGCTATTCAGCGTCCAGTGATTCGCGGAAGTTCCGGCAATAGCGTTTTAGCGTATCAGTTTGGTTTGCGAATGGAAACATCCACCTGGAATCCTTATCAGGATTTGGAGTTGAATGATCTTTCTTCCGGAGGGGTAGAA
>JBEGUX010000292.1:0-8781 GCA_041178685.1 Bacteroidota bacterium | reverse complement strand
GTTCAATCGAAGTACATCTGTTTGTGGCCCTGTACAATTAATAATTCTGGATACGCGTATTTCTTTAACTGTATTTGTTTTTCGCTCTAAATAAGTTACGATGACGGATGAGCCATCCTCGTGGGCATCGATGATGCGGCCTGCGATTATATTCAGCTGGCCACGCTCTCTCAGCTGCCGTATCAACGAGTGAATTCCTGCAGGTAATCGATGCCGTGCTAATCCCCAAAGATGTCGCAAGTGCGATAAAAATCGTTTTTTTTCTTCCATGGTAAGCGCACGCCAGATTTCCTGCGTTTTTGAACGAACTGCGTCAACAACTGCTTCGCCGGTAATTCCTCGTTTCCACACCGCTTGTATGTGCTTTCGGAAAATTTTTACGAGTTGATCCAGTTGGTAGGGCGGATGAAGCTCTTCCAGAATGGCCGGATGATTACCATAATGTTTGTGTGAAAGAATCTCGTATCCTTTTGGTGAAATAGCAATTATCTTTTGCTGCGGCCTTTTCTCCATTAATCCAATCACTACATCAACCATTGTTAAACCTGTTCCTGCAATCAATACGGGAATTTTCTCATCCGTTACATTTACTGCTGAAGGATCCCACGGATTTTTGAAGTAACGGTTACTTCCAGTGAAGCTGTGCGGTATTCCTTTCGGCTTTCCCGGTAAAAAATTTCCTGTAGCAATAACGACTTTATCAGCAGAAAAAATTTGACCTTCGGCTGTTTGTAATAAGTAATCGTCCTCTGACTTTCTACAGGCAATTACGCGCTGGGCAATTATGTTTACAGTGATGGTGCGATTGCTGATTTCACGGTTAAATAAATCCTGAATATAATTGCCAAATAAAATTCTTGGTACGAATAATTGTCCAATTTCTTCTTTGGAAAAATTAGAATAATCAGCTTGTTGGCGTAGCCAATCTACGAAATCACCTGATTGATCGGGGAACGCACTCATGTTCCGTGCCGGAACATTAAGTAGATGTCCGGAAGTGTAAGAAGAGTAGGCAACGCCTCTTCCCACCTCATTAGCTGCTTCAAACAGAAGAATCGATAGTTCGTTTTTGGATATACGCAGCAGCTGCACAGCTGCCATGACACCGCAAAAGCCACCTCCGATAATTGCCACAGTATGTTTTGAAGCGGACACTCTCTATTTTAATGCTTGAGTAAAAACCTAAATAAAAAAAGAACCCCGGCTACTACCGGGGTCTTTTCACTTTCGGGTGGATTAATTATTTACAGCGGCACGAATGATATTGAGTGCACCGCCAGCTTTGAACCATTCAATTTGGTTCTCATTGTAAGTGTGGTTAACCGAAATCGAATCTGAAGATCCGTCTTTGTGATGAATCACTATTGTTAATGGTGCTCCAGGAGAAAACGAAGTAAGACCATTGATATCAAAAGTGTCGTCCTCCTGAATTTTATCATAGTCGGAAGGATTGGCAAAAGTCAGCGCAAGCATTCCTTGTTTCTTCAAATTCGTTTCGTGAATTCGAGCAAATGATTTTACCAATACAGCACGCACGCCAAGATGACGCGGCTCCATTGCAGCATGTTCGCGGCTTGAGCCTTCTCCATAGTTTTCATCACCCACAACAAGCGATCCAACTTTTGCTGCTTTATAAGCACGCTGAACGGCAGGTACTTCGCCGAATTCACCAGTCAGTTGATTTTTGACGGAGTTAGTTGCATCGTTGAAGTAGTTAGTTGCACCGGTCAGCATATTGTTACTGATATTATCCAGGTGTCCACGAAACTTCAGCCATTTTCCCGCAGGAGAGATGTGGTCAGTGGTACATTTTCCTTTTGCTTTGATCAGCAAGCGAAGTCCTTTTAAATCTACACCTTCCCATGCTGCAAATGGATCCAATAGTTGAAGTCGATTACTGTCGGGAGCTACATTTACTTTAACCGTGGAGCCATCGGCTGCAGGGGCCTGATAGCCGTTATCTTCAACAGCAAAGCCTTTTACCGGTAACTCTTCACCCGTTGGAGGGTCGAGTTTCACAGCAGAACCTTCGGTGTTAGTCAAGGTGTCTGTTAGTGGGTTGAAGCCAAGATCGCCGGCCAGTGCCAGTGCGGTTACAATTTCCGGAGAGGCAACGAATGCAAACGTGTTTGGGTTGCTGTCCTGACGAGCTTTAAAATTCCGGTTGAAGGAATGGATGATCGTGTTTTTCTCCTGCTTTTCTGCACCCGCACGCGCCCACATGCCAATGCAAGGACCGCAAGCGTTAGCAAACACTTTAGCGCCGATCTTTTCAAAAGTATCGATCATGCCGTCGCGATCGATCGTGAAGCGCACCAATTCTGATCCAGGTGTGATGGTGAATTCAGCTTTTGGTGTGAGTTTCTTGTCTACCGCTTGTTGCGCCAAAGATGCAGCGCGACTGATATCCTCGTATGATGAGTTGGTGCATGAACCAATCAAACCAACTTCCACTTTTGTCGGCCAGCCATTTGCAGCAGCCACTTCTTTCATTTTACTGATAGGAGTTGCCAGATCAGGAGAGAAAGGACCGTTGATGTATGGTTCTAATTCATCAAGATTGATGTCAATTACCTGGTCAAAATATTTTTCAGGTTGAGCATATGCTTCTGCATCACCGGTGAGGTGTTCACGAATAGTATTGGCTAATTCTGCTACATCAGCACGGCCGGTGGAACGCAGGTAGCGTTCCATACTGTCGTCATAACCAAAAGTAGAAGTAGTTGCGCCGATTTCAGCGCCCATGTTACAGATCGTTCCTTTTCCGGTGCAGCTCATATTGTTTGCACCTTCACCGAAGTACTCAACGATGGCACCGGTGCCACCTTTTACTGTCAGTAAACCGGCAACTTTCAAGATAATATCTTTTGCACTTGTCCAGCCCGACATTTTTCCTGTCAGACGAACACCAATAAGTTTTGGCCATTTAAGTTCCCAAGGCAGACCGGCCATAACGTCACATGCATCTGCGCCGCCAACACCAATCGCCAGCATGCCAAGTCCGCCGGCATTTACGGTGTGGGAGTCAGTACCAATCATCATCCCACCGGGAAAAGCGTAGTTTTCCAGCACAACCTGGTGAATGATTCCGGCTCCGGGTTTCCAGAAGCCAATGCCGTATTTATTGGAAACAGAACTGAGGAAATCGTATACCTCTTCGTTTTCTTTTTCGGCTACGGCGAGGTCTGTCGAACTACCGGTCTTGGCCGTAATAAGGTGATCGCAATGAACGGTAGAAGGAACGGCTACTTGCGGACGGCCGGCTTGCATGAATTGTAGAAGTGCCATTTGTGCCGTTGCATCTTGCATAGCAACACGGTCAGGGTTGAAATCAACGTATGATTTGCCCCTTTCGTATTGCTGTCCGGGCATCCCTTCTGCCAGGTGGGAATAGAGGATCTTTTCGGTTAATGTCAGCGGGCGACCGGCCAATTGGCGGGCTTTGTTAATGCGTTCAGGCATACGGCCATAAAACGCGCGAATCATTTCAATATCAAATGCCATACTAGTACTTTTTAGGGGAGGCAAAGGTAGCATTTTTACCCCATTTTGCCGCTAGTGTAGCCATTTTTTAAAGCAATACTGACCTTTTTCCTTACAACTGAAAGCAGTTGCGGCAAACTGAAGTACCTGTTTTACTCAACGATGGTATACTTTGGAAAAATCAGCTCATGAAATCCTTGGTTCGTCGTGAAATTTCTCCCATTTTCAATTATTTATTGATTGTCGGCTTTTATTTGGCGCTTTTTTTCACAATTTCTCTGATTTCGCGAAACATTGACGGGGTAAAGGCCGAACAAGTGCTTCCTGCCGGGAGTCAGGCAAAGTGAATTCCAGTGAATTCTCTGTATTTAGTCAGGTAAAATAACCTCAAATCGATCGGGTTAACCTTATCTAAAGGTTGGATTTTCCCTTCTAAATTCTATCTTTGCACCTCCAAAAAAAATTTAAAAACGCATTTTTATTAAAATTCCCACCATCCATGCAAAGTAAAGGTGCCATTAAACTATTTGCTGTCCTGTTGGCGCTCGTGTGCCTCTATCAGCTGTCATTTACGCTGGTCACAAGAGGTGTAGAAAACGACGCCCGTGAGTACGCCAACGGTGATATTGCCAAGGAACGTGCATATCTCGACTCTATCAATACCCAGCCGGTTTATCCGCTGTTCGATTTTACTTACAAGAAATGTAAGGAAAATGAGTTGAACATGGGACTTGACCTTAAGGGTGGAATGAACGTAACCCTGGAAGTTTCCCTGGTTGACCTCGTTCGTTCAATGGCCAACAACAGCAATGATGCAACATTTAACAAGGCGTTGCAAAATGCGGTAGCAGCACAAGCCAACTCCCAAAAGGATTTCGTTTCTCTATTCGTTGACGAGTTCCAAAAGTTAGATCCTAACGCGAAACTCTCCGCGATCTTCGCTACCAAAGAGCTTTCTGAGAAGATCAATTTCAACTCTTCGAACGAAGAGGTGAAGCAAGTCATCCAGACTGAGGCGAATGCAGCATTCGATCGTACTTTTCAGATCATCAAAACCCGTATCGATAAGTTTGGCGTAACTCAGCCCAATGTTCAGAAACTGGGTAACGGACGAATCCTTGTTGAACTTCCGGGTATTAAAGAACCGGAGCGTGTACGTAAACTCCTTCAAGGAACAGCTAAGCTGGAGTTCTGGGAGACCTACGACAATATGGATATCTATCCTAAGCTGGAGGAAGCCAATAAAGCGTTGAAAGTTATTGTCGGTGCTAATGCAGAAGCTGCAACAGCACCTTCCTTGGATTCACTCGCTGTTCGTAACGATACACTAAAAGCTGCCGGAGATTCATTGGCAGCAAATACAGATTCTGCAAAGTCTTCTCTGACGGATCAATTAGCAGCCAACAACGCAGATACTGCGGCTAAGAGTGATACTTCTAAAGCACAGCAAACCTTTGAAGACTTCGCACGTGAGAACCCGCTCTTCGGTGTGCTTACGCCTTCTGTAATGCAGAATGCTCAAGGGCAATCTGAGCTTAGTAAGGGTCCGGTTATCGGTGCCTCACTCGTTAAAGACACTGCCAAGGTTAATGCCTACTTCGCGATGGAGCAGGTGCGTTCTAAATTCCCTAAAGACTTTATGCCGCTTTGGTCGGTGAAGCCAATCGATAAGGACGGAAAGGTTCTTCAATTGATTGCCATCCGTATGCCTGCACGCGACCAGCAAGCGCCACTCGATGGTTCTGCGGTTGTTGATGCCCGTAAGCAAAAAGGACAGTTCTCCGATAATTGGGAGATTGGTATGAGCATGAACGCCGAAGGCGCACGTGTTTGGAAGCGTTTAACTCGCGATAACATCGGTAAGTCCATCGCAATTGTGTTGGATAACTATGTTTATTCTTATCCTGTTGTTCAAGGCGAGATTGCCGGAGGTAGTTCCAGCATCACCGGTAACTTTACGTTGGAAGAAGCGGATGATATGGCCAACATCCTGAAGGTTGGTAAACTTCCTGCTCCCGCACGAATTGTAGAGGATACCGTTGTTGGTCCTACGCTCGGTAAGGAAGCTATCAGCTCAGGCTTATTGTCATTCGTAATCGCATTGTTGCTGGTGCTGGTGTTCATGGTATCCTATTATAACAATGCCGGCCTTGTAGCGGATGTAGCACTCTTCGCGAACGTCTTCTTTATCATGGGTATTCTCGCATCATTGGGTGCGGTTCTCACACTTCCCGGTATTGCCGGTATCGTATTGACGATCGGTCTCTCAGTGGATGCGAACATCCTCATCTTCGAGCGTGTTCGTGAAGAAATGGCGCTAGGCAAAGGCGGACGTTTGGCTATCTCTGATGGTTTCAAGCACGCTTATTCTTCCATTATCGACTCGAACGTTACCACATTGATTCTTGGTATCATCCTCTATACGTTCGGTACCGGACCGATTCAGGGTTTTGCAACAACGTTGATCATTGGTATTCTTACCTCGTTGTTCTGTGCAATCTTCATCACACGTCTCATCTTTAACTGGATGATGGACCGCAACAAAGAGATTCGTTTCTGGAACAATTTCTCCAAAGGAGCATTCAAGAACGTTAACATCAATTTCGTAGCTAAACGTAAGGTTTATTATGCCATCTCTTCGATGATCATTTTAGCCGGTATTGCTGCGTTTGCTATGAAAGGACTCAACTTCGGGGTTGACTTCAAAGGCGGCCGTACTTACGTTGTGCGCTTTGAGAAGCCGGTTACTACCGTTGAGGTTATCGATGCGTTAAAAGGACCTCTTACAAAATCACCGGAAGTAAAAACCTTTGGTGATGACAATCAGGTGAAGATTACTACATCTTACCTTATCGACGATCAGGCTGCTGATGCCGAACAAAAAGTGGCCGACAAACTCAATGAAGGATTGAAGGCGATCAGCGGTAACAATTATAATATTTTGAGTACCCAAAAGGTTGGACCTACAGTGGCCGACGACATCAAGACATCTGCTGTTTGGTCGATCTTGATCTCTTGCGCTCTGATGTTCATATACATCTTCATTCGATTCAAGAAGTGGCAGTATGGATTGGGTGCGGTAGCCGCGTTGTTGCACGATGCTATTGCAGTATTGGCGTTCTTTGCCATCTTCAATGGCGTACTTCCATTCTCGTTGGAAATAGACCAGCACTTCATCGCCGCTATCCTGACGGTAATGGGTTATTCAATGACGGATACCGTCGTAGTATTTGACCGTATTCGTGAATTCGTTGGCGTTCATCATCATGCATCCGATCAGAAGAAAGTCATCAACGATGCTTTGAACTCAACACTTAGCCGTACCATTAATACTTCACTTACTATTTTCTTCGTACTCCTGGCGATCTTCATCTTCGGTGGAGAAGTAATCCGCGGATTCACCTTCGCCTTGTTGATCGGAATTGTAATCGGTACTTATTCTTCCATTTGTATTGCTACGCCAATCGTAATAGACTTCCAGAAACTTGGTGGTCAAAAGAAATAAAAACGCTAATAATTAAATTCCAAAGAGGCTGTCCAAAAAGGGCGGCCTCTTTTGTTTTACATCCACTGGCGTCTTAGCTTCATTTTAATGTATTACCTTTGTGGGGTACTTATTCCTATAATTATGATTCCAGCATTCTATTTATTCCTCAATCTTGGCGGAGGTGAGGTTTTTGTAATTCTCCTGGTAGTGTTGCTTTTCTTCGGCTCAAAAAGGATCCCGGAGTTAGCTAAAGGTCTTGGCAAGGGAATGCGTGAGTTTAAAGATGCAATGGGTGGAATAGAACGCGAAGTACGTGACGCAGCTAAAGAGGATACCAGGCCTACGAAATCGGCCTCAGAAGAGACTAATAAATTAGATCAGTAATAGCTTCTTTAAATCCCTGAATCCCGCGCTGCGGGATTTTTTATTTTCTACGCTTTTCGAAATGTGCCGCAATCGCGGAGGTGTCGAGCGCATTGAAAGTCATTTCTTTTGACAATCCACCTTTTCGAGCCGTGCAGACGCCATAGTGCATGTCGTGAATTCCTTCCTGACGATGAGCGTCGGGATTGATGCTTATTTGAACACCCTTCTCCAAAGCGTACGGAATATGTCGCCAGTCTAAATCGAGTCGATAGGGATTGGCATTTAGTTCAATGATTACACCGTTCGCTGCGCAGGCGTCAATGATCTTTTTAAAGTCGAGCGGATAGCCTTCGCGTGCCAGTAGCAATCTGCCGGTAGGATGTCCTAAAATTGTCGTGTGTGGATTTTCAATAGCACTAATCAAGCGAGCGGTGGCTTTCGATTCGTCCATTCGGAGTACCGAATGTACAGAGGCGACAATAAAATCAAAGGCTGCCAAAAGATCATTTTCGTAATCAAGCGAACCGTTAACCAAAATATCGGACTCAATCCCTTTGAAGATGCGAAAAGGTGTTAATTGTTTATTGAGACGGTCAATTTCCTCGTGTTGTTTCAATACACGATCCGGTTTCAATCCGTTAGCATAGAATGCGCTTTGGCTGTGATCGCAAATTCCCAGATATCCATAGCCCATGTTTTTGCAGTAGAGCGCCATTTCTTCCAGCGAATGTACGCCATCGCTGTATGTGCTGTGGTTGTGCAGTGTTCCGCGAAGATCCGAATAGGAAACAAGCTCCGGCATTTTACCGGCTTTAGCCCATTCAAATTCGAAAAGTCCTTCACGCAATTCAGGTTCTATGTAGGGAAGGCCTAGAGATTGGTAAAGGTTATGTTCGTCGTTGGCAACTTCTCCGTTCCAGTTATTCTCTGTACGTAGCATTTCAAGATGCGCCGGAGCAGCTGTTGTTTCGAAAAGCAGTTTGTTATACGAAGCAGCATCGGTGCAATGAAGGTTAAGTGGAATGCCTGAAACACTTTTAGCATAGACAATCTTGTCTTTTACTGTAACGCTTCTTCCATCAATAAGCGGATGTGTATGGAGAAATCCTTGTACGGCAGCTGTGCCATTGCTATCGACGATGATATCAATCGATTCAATAATTTCACATTTTCTGCGCATAGCTCCAGTAAAAGAGCAGGCTGTAATAAGGTTGGCTGATTCCAGATCGTGTAGCAGTTGCGTGCCGATCATCTCTGCCACCGCATAGTGGAATTTTCCTTTGTTGGATTGCGCGTATTCGATAGCGTGTCGAACCTGCTCCTGTGTTTTGGCGCCGAAGCCTTTCAGCTCGACTAAACGGTTTTCATGGCAGGCGTATAAAAGTTCACCGACGGATTCAATGCCTAGCTCTTGCCATAGCGCGGCTACTTTTTTCGGACCAATT
>JBEGUX010000291.1:0-6698 GCA_041178685.1 Bacteroidota bacterium | reverse complement strand
GCTTACACGCGCAGAAATGCAATCCTTGTAATCGTCTAATACAAGCGGTTGTGAGTACTGATATAATGATACTTTTTCTGGTAACATTTCGAACATTTGACGTAAATCCGAACATTACAGCATTTGCGGACATATCAATTAGTTGAAAGCAAATAAATGACAAGAGTGTTTAACATAACCTTTATCCAACTAAAGAGGTAATTTCGAGCGGATGATGTTTGAGATAACTTAATCTATGAAGTACTCGCTTCGATTGACCTCAGGAGTCAGCGGTCGGCGGTTAGTGGTATCATGAAGTACTCGCTTCGCTTGACTTCATAACATATAGGTAGTAAGACCGAGGACTAGGTACCACCGTTAAATCATTAATATCGATACATTGTGCACCAGGAAGACCAGCTCTTCCCTCAACAAATGAAACAAATTACTTTCATTCTGTTAGTATGCGCAGCGCTTTGCTTGCAAAAAGAGCATGCTACTGCCAGTTCCGACAGCACCTATTACAAGTCATACGACGGATTGATAACGGGTAGATTCTATTTCAGCCAAAAGTATACGAGTATGTTGATAAGGGATCCGAAATTATCAACGGCGCTGAACTACAAACCGAACACTACCTTGAACATGGGTATCGGCGCAACCTATGGTTTATTCACACTCAACCTCGCCTACGGTTTTTCTTTTCTGAACCCAGACCGCGGTCAAGGTGAAACAGATTACCTTGACCTGCAAGCCCATTTCTACAGCCAGCAATCGAACATCGACTTTTACGGACAATTCTATAAAGGACTATATCTTGTTCCTAAAGGACTTGGTACTGCAGACGGCAGCTACTATTTGAGACCTGACTTAAGGCTGCGGGAATTTGGCGGATGCTATCAGTACGTTTTCAATAACAGCCGCTATTCCTTCCGTTCCTCCGTACTGCAGAATGAATGGCAGCAACATTCGGCAGGGACGCTGCTCATTGGTGGCGAGTTTTATTTTGGAAGAGCTAGTGCAGACAGCAGTGTTTTTCCAACGTTGGCTGTTCAGCCCAACATTCCGGAAACCAATTTACTTCGTTTCTATGAGATCGGTCCCAACATCGGCTATGCCTACACGTGTGTGATTGCTCGTCATTTTTTCATCACCGGTTCGCTCAGTGTGGCGGCGGATTATTCGTTGACCGCCTTCAGTGGTCCCGAACGTAAATCATACAGCTACGGATTCAATCCAAATTCAATGCTGAGGATTTTTGCCGGATACAACTCCGACCGCAGTGCGTTCAGCTTGACTTTTACCAATAGCCGAGTCAACATCGACTCCATGAAAAACATGAGCTTATCGCTTAATACCGGAAACTTCCGCGTGAACTATGTCCGTCGTTTCCTTCCGGGCGAAAAGACACGTCGGATATTGGATATTAAAAAATTTAGCAAGAAAAAATCGTAGCGTAATACGTGGCATCCGTTCCAGCAATATTTTTATATTTCTTTGGTGAAAAAAAAGTGTAATGGTAAGTACAGTAAAGTTTTTTTGGAATGGCCAAGCAGTTAGACAATTAAAGTAGCAATTTTCAATGTATGCATTAGTGTCATCTATAAAATGCTCGATATTAATTGTTCTTTATAGTTGAAACCCATAAAATTAAAGCCTGAGCATTTTTATTAAGAGTACATTTGCACCCGCTACACACACTTTACCAGCGGAAACTAGACAGGCAATACTCTTGCCATAGCAACCCTTTTCACCATTGCGACGCAACGCGGTCCAATTGCGCTATGCGAGCCGCCAAATCGTCAGCTACAGCTGATTTCCATTCACGACTTCGAACACCACTTGGATCTATCGGCCGCCCGGCAAACTCACGTTTATGCTGTAATTCCATATCGTAAGGAGGCAGGTTATTGGCAGCGAAATAGGTAGGCTTTTTATTATGACGTGCTTGTCCGCCGGCACTAATAGAACAGGTCTCACGACCCGGCGCCAGCTGATTGGCAGACAATCGTTCGCGCTGACAAATTAGTTCTGAAACCTCCTGCAAAAACCAATACTCCGGAACAGGTACCGGCTTTCCAGTGCGACCGCGCTGACCGGCAACTTCTGCAGCAATTTCAGGAAAACACTTTTCCACCTGCTGTTGATCTATGGTGATTGATGCGCCGTTGATGATAACACGGCTCAATGTGGCATGATCATCGGAAATCATCAGCGTTCCATTGGGATTTGACCAAAGCTTCGCTGCATGTCCGTGAATGTAATTGCCTGGATGATACGGAATCAATACATAGAGCTTCTCCTTATGCATGCATGCGAAAGCCGCTTTCCCTTTATCTCCGTTACGGGGCGAAGCACCAGGTAAACCGGACGAGGCAACTGTGATTTGTATCAATTCAAACTGCAAACGAAGCAAGTCTTCCAGCGGTTGTGCCGGAGTCCAGACTTCAGATGACGAATAATGGACAGCATCGTCTAGTGCAGGCCTTTTGACAAATAGGTTTTGAGAACACTGAGTAAACACCTCTTCCGTACCACCGACTGCGAATAGCAATTTGCGCCCCGAAAGTTGTGCAGCTCTTCCATACGCGGAAATCACTTCGTCCTCCAACCCATAATCCAATTGGAGCTGCTCCTGATCCAATATCTTTACTCCGTAAAGCGTAATATGCAATCCCATAGCATCGGGATCGTGTGGGTGTAACGCAAGGAGTGCCAGACGTGGGTTTTCCAACAATGCTTCCACTACTTCTAACGTTGCACCGACGGCATCCCGCTCATAGGCTTTTACAGATGGATGTGCTGAAGGCACCGCCTTACCTCGTACAAGGTTACGATATACTTTAGGCATCGTGCCGTTTCCTGACCACCACTTTTTTGCAAGGACTGATTCCTGCTCATCCGTTAATGGTGGCAACCAAAGGGGTACGGCAACCGTTCCGGCATCCAATACAAGGATGGGTGCATTTCCATGTTCCTGCCCGATCAAAGCGGCAGTCGTGGGACGATGTTTTCCAAAGAGCCACCCTTGCGATTTACGTCCGGCACCCAGCAAGACCTGCGTGGCGGTCATTGCAAAAGCACCCATTGTCGTGTTGAGCTGCTGACGGTACTGACTCTGGTAAAAATTATCGGCTCCCTTTGCAATGGTAGCCTCCGTGCTGGTACGACCTCTCTTAGTCGACTTGGCAGCACTCAGTAAATATTGAAGAACGTGTTCTGCAGCAGGGCCAGGCGCATCTGTTCGGCGAAAGATGTGTTCGGCCACCCATTCCCTCCAGTAAGGTGGAAGAGCAATCAAGGACCGATGCAGGAATAGTTTAAGGCGGGTCAATCGATAACTCGGCCCTATTGATTGCTTAATGATGGATTTTTTTTGATTTGAAGAAAGCATGTTCTGATAGCAGTTCATAAACCGTATTATAAAGCAAGATCCGTGGTAGCTACTGCAATAATCTGACCGTTTACGATAACAGGAACTGATCTTGTCTTCATCCAGATATTGCCTCCGCCTGCATCGAAATAAGGAGCTGTCCAGATGGCGAAGCCGCTATCGATCGGTTGGCGCAACCACAGCTGGTCGTTGATGTGATATGCCGTATCCATTAGACTAGTCACTAGCAGGCTGTCACCCGAACGGTACCAATAAGGACTGTCCACTGCGATTTGATCCGAGTCCAGTAACGTGACGGTTGATCCATAGAAAAACGTAGAATTGGCAAGCACATATTGTCTTATGCGATTCGAGATATCTGCCGATGTTGGAGGAGTAGCGACAAGGTCTGCAACAAAATTGTTCAACGATGCTTCCACCTGTTGCTCATTAGTGAGTGCTACAGTTTTTGAATCGTCTTTTTTACAAGCGAACAGTGTCATCATCTCCAATATTATCAAGAGAGTGAAGTAGTTTTTTGTCATAATGACTAGTTTAATATCAAATTGAATATTTGAGGATGAACGGAACGACTCTGCCGCGTTCAATATGATGAATCAAGAATGATTTTTTAGATAAGGCCATTATCAATGTTTGATCACTCGAATACAATCCTCGCCAGTCCTTACGAAATAGGTTCCGATGCTCCAGCCTGTGAGATCCAGTACGGTGTTCTTTTCGTGCAACTTACCTTTGAATACCGTTTTTCCTTCCAAACTGACAACTTCAAACGCAGCTTCAGTAGGTCCATACAAAGTGCGGATTTTTAAATATTCCGTGGCAGGAGTCGGAAAGCAAATCGTTTTATTCACATGTGCGAATTCCTCCACTTGAGTCGGAATATTCAATTCCGACAACGCAAACCTGAAAGCACCTGCGGAATTGGTAGCAGCCACAATATAGTAATCATTTAGCTCAAGGTCAAAGATGCTCAAATCAGTCAATCCGCTGTTGATGACGGTCCAGATGTCTCCGTTATCCGTTGAGTAAGAAACGCCGCCACCAAACGATCCGGCTACAATAAGTTGGCTGTTGCTCGCAAAGCCACGATACGACCCTGAAGGCAAACCACCGGTCAGCATTGTCCATGTCCCACCGAAATCCGTTGAACGAAAAACACCAGTACCGATTGGTCCGCCGGCAAAGAGAGTATTCCCTTTACTTTCAATCGCCCGAAAGTTGACAGCCGAACCAAGTCCGTTGTTGGCAGCCGTCCAGGAGATACCCCAATCCGTACTTTTGTAAATTCCAGAACCGTTGGTTCCAACAAACAGTGTATCTTGAATAGCACAAATACTTCGGACATCAATCCCTGTCATTCCAGCGGCAGTCCAGTTGTCCCCTTGATCATCGGAGCGGGAGACGCCGGTTGGTCCGACCAGAAACAAATGTGAACCCGCTGAGAGGATTCCGCTGCCGAGCTGGTTGGTAAGTCCATTGCTTTTGGATATCCACGTTGCTCCATAGTCTCCACTTCGATAAACACCGGTATTGGTGCATGTATAGATGTAGTTGGCGTCATTGGTAAATCCGCGTGTCGGACCGGTACTGCTGTTACCATTGTTGAACAAGGAAAATGATGCCGCAGAGTCCGATGAACGATAGGCTCCTGTCGCTCCACCAGCAAAATCATATATCCCTTCAGTCAAAAGCGACTGTATATTAAGGCCGGCCGTACCTACGCACTGCTGCCATTGAGCGGAACAGTAGGAGCCGGAAAAAGCAAACAGCAATATCAATTCGATTTTTTTCATCTATTTTTAATTTGATCATGTGAAAATATGGCTAAATAGGCTCAATAGCATGTGACATGGTGTGACATTTCGATTATAAAAACGTGACAAATCGAAAATATCCGTGACAATCATACAGGATCAGTCCTATAATTTGAAAAAATGCTATCCATGTAGCTATCTTAGCTTCAATACCTCAAGAAAATTATGCTACACAACTTGAAGCGAATACTATTCTTTATGGCACTTTTTATTGCCTTTAGTGCATCCTATAGTGCTTCAGGTAGTGAAGAGGTAGCCGCGCATTCGTTACAAGAAGTTCCTGAAATAAATGCTAAAACCACCCAATCAACTATTGAATCGAATACCATTAGGTGGCCGTTCAGGGTTAAGCCATTAATGGTCTTGCTAATAAGTACGATTGCCCTATCATTGACCTATTTTATCACACTTCGTTCACGGCACCGTAGGGAGCGAAACAGATTGTTCGAGGAAAAATCGGAAGCGCTGCTAGCGCTAAGCAAGACTACGGATCAATTTTACGAATTGACGAAGTCGGTGATTGAGCTAAAACGGGAAATCAGCGAAGTCAAGAAACCGGTAGCAAATGAAGAAGCGGCCGTAGATGCAGGAAGCGATGAGTTACACGAACGACTGATCATTGAGGAGCTGAAAGTCAACAAGGTCATTTCCGAAGAACAGTGGACTCGCTTCCTGAACACCTTCAATAAAGTTTATCCGAATTTCATCCTGGAGATAAAAGCAAAGTACCCGGATATCACCTTCACTGAAATCAGATATCTCGCACTATCAAAACTCGACCTTAGCACACGGGAAATCGCATTGCTGGTAGGTGTCAGTCAGGACGCCATCCGGCAGACACGCAGCCGCTTGAATAAGAAGTTGGGATAGAATTAGAAGACAAGTGCCAATGAGTGGTTTGCGGTCAATGGTTGTCGTAGCTGTGGTTACGGTTTAATTAATCGTTGCCCGTACCAATTTCCGGAGCGACCGAGCGCACGAAGATGATAAACACCTGAAGGTAAAGTAGCGATGTTACCAGTGTAATGAAATTCGCCCGCATTCATTGATTGCATCATTATAGTCCTACCTGTAAGATCAGTAATTTCAAAACGAAGCAATTCTTCTCCGGCATCAAAATAAATCAATTCATCCGACGGGTTAGGAAACAACGACAGCTGATCTTTGACAACAATATTCTCAGCAACTGAGGTTAAACTATTTCCTGTGTTAACTCTTAGCACAAACACACGTTTGAATCCGAAGTTCTCGATAGGCGCCCACGGCTGGTTGTTGAAGGTGGCAAAAGCTGTTCCCGGTCTCCAATTGACAGTACTGGTACCGAGCGATACGTTCTCGAAATTTTCCTCTACACCGATTAAATAAGTACCGGGAGCAACAGCAAGAGGATTTCCGGAAAGATCTTTTACTTCAAACGTGAGCACTACACCGTCTGTATCGGCGGGCGTGAATGTGTAGGTGTCGGACTCTCCTATTACATTTACCGGAACCGTTCCGTTGAAATCATACAC
>JBEGUX010000290.1:0-3924 GCA_041178685.1 Bacteroidota bacterium | reverse complement strand
AGTCCTTTAATTCCGGATGGATTTCCTTCTGTAAAAATAGCGTTGGTGATGTCCAGTAACTTATAATGCAACTTACGCGCTTTCGCAAAATCATCATTCATTCCAAAACGTACCATCTCAGCGCACTCTTTTGGATAAGCATTAGCAATTACAGATACCAACCCATCAGCGCCACATGCCAACATCGGAAGCGTCAGCATATCGTCTCCACTGATCACTAAAAAATCTTTTGGTCGCTGATGTACGATTTGCATCATGCGCTCTAATGAACCAGAGGCTTCTTTTATACCAATGATATTTTTTTCTGTATGCGCCAACTCTAAAGTTGTAGTCGCATCAATGGTGCTACCCGTTCGGGAAGGAACATTATAAAGAACAACCGGAACAGGACTTTCCTGTGCGATTACACGGTAATGACCGATAATACCAAGTTGAGTCGGACGATTATAGTAAGGGGAAACAGAAAGAATAGAAGAAACTCCGGAGAAATCATAGTCATCAAATGCGCGAAGGATTTCCATTGTATTGTTGCCACCCAAACCAAGCATTACAGGAACGCGCTTGTTGACAATCTCTACCACAAAAGACAATACACTTCTTCGCTCGGATGCATCGAGGGTGACCGACTCACCTGTTGTGCCAAGCGGAACGAGGTAATCCACCTTTCCGGCAATACAACGTTCAATCAGTTTTTTAAATCCTTTATAGTCGATACTTCCGTCTTTGTTAAACGGGGTTACCAGCGCTACACCGGTTCCTTTAAATTTTTTCGCCTGCATAAATAGTTATTTTAATTTGCGAAGAAAAACTTCCGTTTCCTCCAACATAGTCTTTATTCCCGGATCGCCCTTTAGGTTAATCATCATATCGTACGAAGCAACATTTCGTTTGTCGTATCGTCCTACCCGAAAACGGGCATGTGAAAGTGCAGCAATATACTGTAAGGGAAAGCTGCGAGCTGTATTTAAATTGATGAGAATATCGAAACGTTCTTTGATGAAGTTGAGAACGATCGGATCCGTAGGAATCATTTTAAAATTAAGATTCTTACGCGTAAAAAAATCCATTCCGTATTGAGGGAATTGATTTTTAGGCAACTGCTTCTTATCGACGAATCCCATCGAAAGCAATTCCTTTTTATACGTGGTTCTGATGTGTTTAATGTAATTCTTTACAAACTCAAAATCGGCTTCGTCAGTCGCATCGTATAAAATTCCAATCTTTTGTGCTTCGTCAAAGCCCACCGTTTCATGATCAACCTTTAATTTTCGAAGCTCGGATTGCAGCTGGTAACGTCCCAGCAGTGAGCGGATTTTGGCGGTGAGTCTCAAGGATGAATCAGGTTAGAAAACTGTTGACAAAGTTACTCATTTTACAGGCAAAAATTCAGTAGAAAACAGCTCGTTATCCACCAATCATTCGTTGAAATTCCTCTTCAGAAATAACCTGAACATTCATCTTGGCCGCCTTTTCCAGTTTGCTGGGACCGGCTTCATCGCCGGCGAGTAAAAAAGATGTTTTTGCAGAAACACTGCCGGAAACTTTGCCACCGTGTTGCTCGATGACGGATTTAATCTCATCACGACCAAAATGCTGAAAAACTCCTGATACGACAAACGTTTTTCCGGCCAGCTTATCGCTAATTTGTTGCTCTTCTTTTTCGGATGAAAGTTGTACGCCTGCTTTCTCCAGCTCACGAATGAGTTTTCGATTCGCTGCATCGGAAAAAAAGTGAACGATACTCGCCGCGATCTTATCTCCGATCTCCTCCGCTTCTACTAACTGCTCAGGCGTTGCTGCCATCAATTTATCCATCGAACCAAAATGCCTTGCCAATTTTTTAGCGACCGTTTCTCCAACATACCGGATTCCAATCGCATACAATACACGTTCGAAAGGAACTTGTAACGAACTCTGAATACCGTTCAGGATTTTCTGCACCGACTTCTCCTGAAAACTAACCTTTCGCACTTTGCCCGTCTCCTCGTCCGGCATTTCTTTCGTCAATCCGAGCAATTGGTCGTGTTTCAAATGATAAAGATCGGCGGGCGAATTGATTAATCCCTGATCGAAAAGCAACTCTACTTTTCCTTCACCCAAACTATCGATGTTCATCGCCCGGCGGCCAATAAAATGTTCGATACGTCCTTTGATTTGTGGCGGGCAACCAGTCTCGTTCGTGCAATAATGTTGTGCTTCTCCTTCTTTACGTATCAAACGCGTACCGCATTCCGGGCATTTCGTGATATACTTGAACGCGGCAGCTCCTTTCGTTCGCTTCGGTAAATCAACCGCTGTGATTTTCGGAATGATCTCTCCACCTTTTTCTACAAATACGTAATCACCTTCGTGCAAATCCAGCTTCTCAATCTGATCAGCGTTATGCAAAGTTGCACGTCGCACAGTGGTGCCAGCCAATTGTACCGGTGCAAGATTAGCTACCGGCGTAATTGCTCCTGTTCGACCAACCTGATACGTTATTGCAAGCAGTGGTGTCGAAACACTTGCCGGCTTGAATTTATAGGCAATTGCCCAGCGCGGTGACTTGGCCGTAAAGCCCAGCTCGCGCTGCATCGCCACAGAATTCACTTTGAGCACTACTCCATCCGTATCGTACGGTAATTTATGTCGTGCCACATCCCACTTTTCCAGGAAAGTATGAATCTCCTTCAGCGATGAGGCAACAATGGAATGCTCATTAACTTTGAAACCCCACGAACGCGCTTTTTCCAATGACTCAAAGTGTGTTTTAAACGAAACACTCTCCGAAGGAATGGCATAGAAATATGCATCGAGTCCGCGTTTAGCGACCTGTGCTGAGTCCTGCATCTTCACCGAACCGGCGGCGGCGTTGCGTGGATTCTTAAATAAACGATCCGCAATTTCCTCTTCATCGTAACCATCCTCCTTCAACTGCTCTGTTAGCTCATCGTTGATGCGCTTGAACGAAGCGAGCGGCATAAAAATCTCGCCGCGGATTTCAAATTCTTCGGGATAATCACCGGGCAACAATTTCAAAGGAATGCTACGAATCGTTTTGATATTCGTAGTAACATCATCGCCTTGTACACCATCGCCGCGCGTCAGCGCCTGTACAAGTCGGCCGTTACGGTACGTTAATCCAATAGCCACGCCATCGAATTTCAACTCACAAACATAGCTCACATCGTCGCCGGTAACTTTACGTACGCGCTCGTCAAATTCGCGCAGCTCCTCTTCATTATAGGTATTGCCGAGCGAAAGCATCGGATACTTATGTGCAACCGTTTTAAATTGCTTGGTAACAGTTCCACCGACACGTTGCGAAGGTGAATCCGGTAGTGCCAACTCGGGAAACTCTTTCTCCAATCGAATCAGTTCTTCCAGCAGTTGATCAAATTCAAAATCGCTGATGACAGGATTTGCCTGTACATAATAATTATAATTATGTTCCTCAATAAGCGTTGAGAGTTCGGCGATGCGTTGCTTGGCTTGAGAACTGTTCATGGCAGATAAAGATACAGTAATTAACGTACTGCCCGGATCATTCGCGGCTTTCCAAAAAAATCATTTTTTAATACCGCCGACGAAAAATCCTGATGTTGAAATAAGGCTAATGTTTGTGCTGCATAGTTTTCATGGACTTCCAGAAAAACGGAACCGCCCGGCTTTAATAAATGTATAGCAAAATTTTTAATGGCACGGTAAAATAAGAGCGGATCATCGTCGGGTGTAAAAAGCGCCTGCGAAGGCTCCCGATCGCGCACACGTTCATGAAGTGTTTCGCACTCGCTCAGCGGAATATACGGCGGATTGCTAACGATGACATCATACTGTTGTGCTCGCCAATTGGATGTTGAGTTTGGCGACAATAGGTCGTCAACTTCAAAAAGTACAGTGGAATTCAATACTGATGCATTTCTGGCAGCCACTTCCAGTGCTTGT
>JBEGUX010000289.1:0-11133 GCA_041178685.1 Bacteroidota bacterium | reverse complement strand
TTTAGTTTTTTGTTGCTTATCGTATTTTCAGTTTTCGCTTTAAACGGAAATGCACAACTGCTAACTCAGGACTTTAATTTCTCCGGCAGTCTAACATCAAACGGCTGGACGGCTCATAGCGGAGGTGGAACAAACGCACTCTCTACTACTGTTGGCCTTACTTACAATGGTCATGCGGGCAGCGGCATAGGCAATGCAGCCCTAGTAAACAATATTGGTGGAGAAGATGCTAACACAACATTTACCAGTACTTCGACTAATGGCGCGACTGTTTATGCATCTTTTTTGGTCAATGTGACAGAGGCTGCAGCTTCTAAAACGGGAGATTATTTTTTCCACTTAGGCAGTCCTGGTGGGGCTTCCTGGACAGCATATTCCGCCCGTGTGTTTGCTCGTGTTGTTAGCGGCAGCGTTAACTTCGGTTTGAGCAACACATCAACCGCTACCTACGGCACCACTACTTATTCAAAGAACACGACCTATCTGATTATTTTAAAATACACAATTGTTACCGGTACTACAGCTGATCCTGTTTCCATGTGGGTAATTCCAAGTGGTATGCCTGCCACTGAGTTTTCTGCCGGTGTTGCCGAAGTGAATAACACAACCACCAATGGAACCGATGCAATCAACGCTGTTGGTTTGCGCCAGGGTTCTGCTACCAATTCACCGCAAGTTGTGGTAGATGCTATCCGTGTTGGCACCACCTGGGCTTCTGTTGTTCCCGCTTCGGGCTCCGCCCCTTCTACACAAGCAAGCAATATTACATTTGGTTCTGCGACTTCAAACTCTGTTGTCGCCTCCTGGACCGCGGGAAACGGTGACGGTCGAATTGTAAAAATCAACACCGCCAATTCGTTTGTTGATCCAACAAGCGGCGCATCATATACTGCCAACGCTACGTACTCCGGTTCCGGAGAACAGGTTGTTTCAACAGGCTCGGGATTATCGGCTACGGTTTCGAACCTATCTCCCGGTCAAACATATTATTTCCGTGCTTATGAATATTCGAACAGTGGTTTGTTGTACAACACAACCACAACAGCCGGCAATCCGTCCAGCATCACGCTTAATTATCCATCGCCTACAATTGCATCGCTTTCTCCTGCTGGTGCAACCGCAGGTGGATCTTCTTTTACACTGACAGTAACCGGTTCGGATTTCTATCCGGCATCGGTAATCAATTGGGGTGGATCACCAAGAACAACCACGTATGTAAATAGCACTACACTAACAGCCTCAATTTCTGTGGCAGATATTGCGACCGCAGGAACGGTGAACGTTGATGTTACTAACCCCTTACCCGGCGGAGGAACATCGTCATCTTTGCCATTTGTAATAAGCGCGTCAACCTCTCCGCTTATAACAGTAGGAAATTCAATTACTCCATTCACCACGGTGGCAGGAACACCTTCTACATCGCAGTCGTACACCGTTGCAGGATCTAATCTTACGGATGACATTATAATTACTCCTCCAACGGGCTTTGAAATAAGAACAGGATCCAATACATTTTCGGCCTCACCGATTGTGCTTAGTTTTAATACCTATCCAACGGTTTATACCGTTGAGGTGGCACCGAAAGACGCAACTCATCCTTATTTTGGTATCGGTTCGCCGAATGGCTATGTGTTGAATTCGGTTCAGGGTCCGACTATTACTATGATACGCGGGGTTACCTATAAGTTTTATTTTGATGGTCAGGGAACGTGTTGTTCCTCTACATTAGGTCACCCATTCGTCTTCACGAATAGTTCTATTGGCGGTGCGGCAAATACTGTAGATGTGATTTCTGATGGTGTTATACAATATGGAGACTCAACGTTTTTTACACCGGACGTTAATACACCATCGTTGATTTATTACATGTGTGATGTACATGAAAGCATGGGATCACAAATTAATGTGATAGATCCGCCCGTTGGCAACATTCCAACAACGACCATCGATATTCGATTTAACCCTGCGACAAGCGGAACATTCACGGGATCCTTGACGCACACTTCTACCGGAGCATCCACACAGTCAATTTCATTAACCGGATTTGCATTAGAGTCGGAACCGTCCACACCGTCTACGATTTCATTTGGTGTTGTTTCTGGTAATAGTATTGAGGTGAATACAACAGGAGGAAGCGGAGCGTCACGTATCATCGTTATCCGACAGGCTTCAGCGGTAAGTTATTCGCCCGTTGACGGTTCTTCTGCTACCGGTGTAAACGCCAGCTTTACAACCGCCCTGGATCAGGGCTCCGGTAATAAAATCGTCTACGATGGAACCGGTAACACAGTGAACGTAACCAACCTTTCTTCTTCTACCACTTATCACTTTGCGGTTTACGAGTACAACGGAAGTGGAGCAACGGCTAATTACCAGTTGGCGGGCGCCGGAACAGCCAGCACCACAACGTTGGCATCAGAACCAACTACTGCTGCCACGATGTCTTTAACTCGCATCAAGTCGGACACGTGTGTAACCGGTTTTGCCTCCGGCAACGGAACAAGACGATTAGTGTTGATTAGCACATCGCCAATAACTTTTGTTCCAACAGACGGAGTTGCCTATTCGGGCGCAGCTACTATAATCAGTGCCGCAGCAGATTTGGGCTCCGGCAATCTTTTGGTCTATAACGATTCATCAAAAACATCGTTACTCCTAAGCGGTCTTGCCGGCGGCACAACTTATTATGCGCGCGCCTATGAATACAATGGTATAGGCACGAGTATCAATTATCGTACATCTTCTTTTGGAAGTTTGACATTTACAACACCGAGTAATATTTCTTATGCTGTTGCCGGTTCCAACTATACACAGGATTTCAATAGCTTGCCCACAACCGGTAGCACCGGCATGACAGGCTTCGGTCTCGGCCCATATTACTTATCAACGCCTGCAGTAAACGCCGCGAACATGACCGGTTGGCAGCACACTCTTGTTGGTGGTACAAGCGCCGATGTTGTTTTTGGAATAGACAATGGCGGCAGTTCTTCCGGCGGTGTTAAAAGCTATGGTATTACAGGCAGCAATAATCGTTCACTTGGATCACTTGCTACAAGTTCATCTGTTCCCGCATTCGGTGCCATACTTATAAATAATACCGGAGGCCCACTTACAACAATTACAGTTTCCTACACAGGACAACAGTGGCGTTTGGGTGGAAGTGGAACTCCTAATCGCCTTGATTTTTCTTATGCTGTAGGATCACCAAATATAACCAGCGGTGTATTTTCTACCGTGGCTAATCTTGGATTTCAAAATCCGGTAAGTTCCGGTGTGGCTGCTGCATTGGACGGCACGCTACCTCAAAATCAGGTACCGGTTAGCGGAACGATCACATTGAACACCAACTGGCTTCCCGGGGAGTCACTTGCAATTCGTTGGACCGACCTTAATGACGCGGGCAATGATGAAGGACTTGCTATCGATGATTTCATTTTTTCTGCAGCGGGACCAACAACTCCTCTTGTTCAGGACTCTGCCATTTCCTTTGTGAATATACTTACCACTTCAATGGATATAAGCTGGTCCAGTGGCGATGGCTCTTCCCGAATTGTGGTGATGAATAACACCAACTCCTTTACACCTCCAACAGACGGCAATACGTATACAGCTAATACTGTTTATTCCGGCTCCGGCCAACAAGTTGTATTTGACGGTAACGGAAACGTTGTTCACGTTGACGGACTTACTGCCGGAACTACCTATTACTTCCGCGTATATGGTTATAATGGTTTTGGCGCCTCCACGAAGTACAATACCAATACAGCGCTGGATAATCCGGCTTCACAAACAACAGCACAGCCATCCGCAGCTACAAAATTGGTCATCACATCTGTAAATGGATTTGCTGACCCTGTTACCAGTACGCCGTTCAGTGTTACTGTTCAGGCGCAGGATAGCTTGGGCAGCCCTCAAACGGTCAGCATCCCTACAACGGTAACCTTAAGTCTGTATTTCGGAGTTGGTTCACTTGGAGGAACAATAACAGGAGTTATCCCGGCCGGTAGTAATAGCGTCACTATTAGCGGAGTTACCTATTCACCGGAAGATATCGGTGTACAACTTCAAGCCGATGCAACTGCTGGAGAAACTTTGACATCGGCGGTTAGTAATCCATTTAATGTGCTGGGTGTGGCAACACAATTGTCTTTTGTTGGAACTCCGCCATCGGGAATACTCAACACAACCATTGCTCCGTTCTCGGTGTTTGCATACAGGAATGATTTCACCATCGATCCTAACTATAGTGGCACGATAACACTTACCAAGTATAGCGGTCCGGGTAATATTGTTGGAACGCTTACTGCTACATGCGTAGGTGGTGCAGCAACCTTCAGCAACGTTTCGTTCGATGCTCCCGGTACCTATGTTTTAGAAGCGTCGGCAACCGGCCTTCTTTCAGCATTCTCCACGGATATTATAATCACACTATTGCCCACCATGACCGAGCTTGTTGTTCCGAAATTTATCGCTGCGAAGACGGCGGCCGGAACTCACAATGCGCGTGTTCCTTTCGCGGTATGTTTAAAAATCGACAACCTTGTTCCTAATACTACCTACGATATAAAAGCAGGAGTCGGTACTGATACCACTGTTGCGACAACTTATGGATCGGGCAATACCTGGCTTGGGTCTTCTTTTGCAATTGGAAATATTGTTGGTGCATTCACTACTGATGCCAGCGGAGGCTCCGGCCCTTTCTGGGTTTACATTCAACCAACGGCCAACAGCACCAACAGCCGATTTGCCGCAGGCTTTAATCATAACATTCGAATTGGTTACGCACCAACAGGTGGAATCATGCCAACCGAACCCAATTTTGTCGGCACCAAACTTATGACTGCTCTGGATATTGGTACAACGGCGCAAACGCCTGCCACTACCGACGATGGTGCATTCTTGACAGGATCATCTACTGCTTGTATCGGTGGAAAATATATTTTGATATATGATAATGCCGCCGGAACCGGTGATCCTATTTCTGTATATCAGGCGCGCACTATGAATGCGCCCAATACTATTTCTCAGTCAGAGTTGCCTACAGCAGTAAACGATATTTACTTACAAACTTCTTCGAGTCCTGTAGGAAGTTATGCTGCTCTGATTCCGATTGGTGCAAATAATCTGAATGGTGTTCGTCGCATTGAAGCCCGAAACGCCGATAACACATTATTCAGCGCAGCCACAGATGCTGACGGCGTTTGGAGCGGTGCAAATACTACCACCATTACCCGTCGTTTTATTGCTTTTATTTTGTCAACGGCAGGCTTGAATACAATCGCTGTTACCACAACATCAACAGGTGAGTCTTGCACCGGTGCACTTGATGGTACAGCGACAGCCTCGGCCACCTCTGTTTATTCACCGATAACTTATTCGTGGAACTCTACACCTTCTCAAACTTCTGATATTGCAACCGGACTGGGCGCTGGTACTTATGTTGTCACAGTAACCGACAATGTAGGCTGTACCGCAACGGCAAGTGCTGTTGTTTCTCCTCCTGCCGGCGCTACGATTACTCCTAGCGGACCAACAACGTTCTGTTCCGGCGGTTCGGTTACGCTGACTGCCAGTGCTGCACTGGGTTATTTATGGTCGACCGGAGATACTACCCAATCAATCACGGTATCTACTTCCGGTAGTTATTCAGTAACACTCAACACAGGAACATGTAATGCTACCACACTACCCACTGTTGTTACGGTGACGAATTATCAGTTTACCGGAACACTATTTTCGGAAAGTATGGGAGCCCCTAGCGGAACAACATCGGTTAATACTTACGCCGGCTGGCAAAATTCTTCACCAATAACATTTTCTGCCGGCACAACAGGTACAGATGTGCGGAACACAACGGTTTCAACAGGATATAGCGGAGCGAGTGGTGGTGGAAATATTTTCTTTGGAACAACCGGAGGTAATTTGAAGACATTTACCGTTTCCGGGATTAACACATTGGGCTATTCTTCAATCGTACTTTCTTATGGACTATTACGTTCGGATATAACAAATGGAATGACCGTTGAAGTATCTTCAGATGGTGTTAATTATTCCGCACTAACGGTTAGTCAGCCTACTACAGCCAGCACCTGGCAACTTATCACGGTCAATTCGGGAATACCTGCAGCATCAAATCTTCGCATCCGTTTCTCCAAAAACTTCACTACCTCATTCCGTCTGGATGACATCAAAATCACAGGAACAACTTCAACACCTTCGATTGCGGTTACTGGAAGCACGACGGTTTGTGGATCGGGATCTGCCGTTCTATATTCCAACATTCCTTCCGGACTTGTCTGGTCGTTTAATGGATCAACAACACGCTCCCAAACAGTAAGCTCAAGTGGCAGTTATACTTTTGTAGCTACCGATGGAAATGGTTGTACAGCAACAGCCGCACCGGTTGTATTTACCGTTAATCCTGAGCCGACCGCATCCGTGACATCGGGTACAATTCTTTGTAATGGCGGAACGACGACGGTAGATGTAACTGTAACAGGAGGAACTGCTCCTTATACGAATACCGGAACATTTACAGTACCGGCCGGAACGTACACTTATGTTGTTACCGATGCCGTTGGTTGCGATGATACGGTTAGCGTTTCCATTACACAGCCGGCAGCTATTACCGGCAGCACGACTGAATCAGCCTGCGATAGCTATACATGGTCAGCAAACAGCACGACCTATACAGCCTCCGGTACTTATATCGCTACGCTTGTTGCAGCTAATGGTTGTGACAGTACTGTATCACTAAACCTCACCATCACACCAAGCAGCACAATTCCGGCAACAGCTGCTGCGTGCGATAACTACACGTGGTTTGTGAACGGACAAACCTATACACAGAGTGGTGTTTATTCGTCCGTTAATGGATGTGTAACAGATATATTGACGCTTACCATCACGCCAAGCACAACAAACACAACTACAGTAACAGCTTGTGACACTTACACATGGTCAGTGAATAGCCAAACGTACACGGCCAGTGGAACCTATAGTTCAGTTAGTGGTTGTAATACGGAAGTATTACAGTTAACGATAAACAACTGTCCTTCAGGAGTGACATTGAACCTTACGATGTTTATCCAAGGCTATATGGATCTCTTTTCCCTCACACCAGCGATGGTTCCGGTGCTTAACAACCAATTTGTTTCGGGCGCCATTGGAACAGAAGTGGACACTGTGACCATTACACTTTACGACTCCGTATCAGCTACAGCTGTAGAGTCAAAACAAGCGATACTTTCTGTGACCGGTAATGCAACAGCAACGTTTACTCAGGTAACAGCCGGAACAAGCTACTGGATCGGCATTACTCATCGTAATGCGCTGGAGACCTGGAGCGCTGCTCCGGTGTTATGTACAGCTACCACATCATACAGCTTTGCTTCTTCGTTAGCGCAAGCGTATTCAATCGGATTGGATCCAATGATCGAAGTTGTTCCGGGAACATTCGCGTTGTGGACCGGTGATTTGAATCAGGACGACTTCATCGACGCGACTGATTTTACGTTGTTTGACCTTGACAACGCTGCCGGTTTATTGTTTGACTATTATGCAACAGACATGAATGGTGACGGCTTCGTGGACGCTTCGGATTATATTATTTACGATGCGAATGGAGCAACAGCACCATTCTTCTTCCAACCATAATTGATTAACAACGTATAGAAAACCGCCCTGTAGAAAAGTACGGGGCGGTTTTTTTATATTTTCCGATCGATGAATAAGATTAATTAAGACCCATCACATCACGCTATTTATTTGAATAGTGTTTCCGTTGAACAAAACGGAGTCTCCACTTTTTTTGCCCAACAACAATTTACCTATTGGAGAGTCGGATGATACAATGAATATAACTGATTCACCGAACACGACTTTTCCAATGCTCGTAGCGATATAAAATTGGCCTTGTGAAGTTTCAACTAGTGCTCCCGCGGCAATATGATTGAGCGGTTTTTCAGGATCTATTTTCTTAAGCCCTTCCAGTAGTCGTTCCGCTTCCGCAAGTTGCTTGCTATTCATTTCCACCTCCAGCTGAGCCATCGCTCTGGCTGTTTCATGTTTGTCGCCGGCGCTGCTTTTGGTCTCCTCGTTGGCGGCCCCTTGAATCGCATCGACTTCACTACGAAGTCGTTGAATACGTTCAGCTATATATTCGACACAATAATCATAAATGGTTTTCTTGGAAGGCATAATCATCATCGAAAGGTACGTTTAATCAAGGATTTTAAAAGAATCCGTCGCCGGAAAAATACGGGGTGATTTTTATTCTTGCGTTTCCATTTTAAATATCGTAATATTGCGATATAACAATAATAAAATGGGCGTAACCAAAAAAGATTTTTTTACCGACAAGCAGAATACGCTGGCGAATTTATTCAAAGCACTCGGCCACCCTGCCCGTATTGCCATCATTGATTATCTACTAAAAAAGCAAGAGTGTATATGTGGAGATATTGTAGATGAACTTCCTTTGGCGCAACCCACCATTTCCCAGCATCTTAAAGAGCTAAAAAATGCCGGTTTGATAAAAGGAACAGTTTCGGGAACATCGGTTTGTTATTGTATCGACGATCGCACATTTTCAAAAATAAAAGAGCACTTTTTACTCATCAGTAAAAAACTGGAAACACAGCAGCAATGTTGTTAATAACCAATAAAACATGAGACTATCCGAATTTAAAAAACATCTCGAAGAGCTTACCGCATTACTCTTTGTTCAGACCAATGGAACAATTGTACCGTTGCATTTTCATGTCACCGAAGCCGGATTGACCACCAAACAGTTTATCGATTGCGGCGGAACTATTCGTAACGAAAAGAAAGTTACATTTCAGTTGTGGGTTGCGCACGATTACGAACATCGGCTGGATCCGGTGAAGCTGCTGAACATCATCGACGGTTTTGAGCATACTTTTAAAGTAGAAGACCTTGAAGTAGAAATTGAATATCAGCAAGAAACTATTGGTCGATACGGAATAGCATTCGATGGATTACGTTTTCATCTGCAGTCGCTACAAACCGACTGTCTTGCACCTGATCGATGTGGCATAGAGCCGGTAAAACAAAAAGTGGCATTGTCTTCTTTAGGCGGTTCTTGTTGCACACCCGGCGGCGGCTGTTGCTAATCTAACAATAATATATGCAACCTAAACTCAAATTTCTCGACCGCTACTTGACGCTTTGGATTTTCTTGGCAATGGCTGTTGGTGTAGCCATCGGAACCTTATTTCCTCAAATTCCGGATGCTGTCAACGCTGTATCTTCGGGTAGTACGAATCTTTTGTTAGCTGCAGGATTAATCATCATGATGTATCCACCATTGGCGAAGGTGGATTATTCATTATTGCCACAAGCCTTTCGCGATAAAAAAGTAATGTCGCTTTCACTATTCCTTAACTGGATAGTTGGTCCACTGTTGATGTTCGTCTTGGCGATACTATTTTTACGTGACGAGCCGGATTATATGGTTGGTTTAATTCTAATCGGATTGGCACGTTGTATAGCAATGGTTATTGTATGGAATGATCTGGCCGGTGGCAACCGTGAATATGGAGCGCTCCTTGTTGCGTTGAACAGCGTGTTTCAATTGTTCACGTATAGTTTTTATGCATGGTTATTTATAAATGTGTTGCCGAGTAAATTAGGACTAGGAGAATTCAACATTAGTGTTCCTGTGCAGGATGTCACCAAAAGTGTAGCGATTTATCTAGGCATTCCTTTTGCCGCCGGCTTTATAAGCCGTTATGTATTACTTAAAACCAAAGGAGCAACCTGGTTTAATCATCACTTCGTTCCACGTATATCACCTTTGACACTCTACGCATTACTGTTCACTATCGTTGTGATGTTCAGTCTTAAGGGAGAAAAAATTCTTGAGCTTCCATTTGACGTAGTACGAATTGCGATTCCGCTATTGCTTTATTTTACGATTATGTTTTTCGTTAGCTTCTTCTTGAATAAGTCAATGGGAGTGAGTTACGATAAGAATGCAGCTGTTTCATTCACGGCAACGGGTAACAATTTCGAACTAGCCATTGCAGTTGCAATAGCTGTATTTGGAATTAACTCACCACAAGCGTTTGCCGGTGTGATTGGTCCTTTGGTAGAAGTGCCTGCCTTGATCTTGTTGGTCAAGGCCAGTCAATGGTTAAAACGTAAATATTCAATAGCATGAAAAAAATACTTGTTCTCTGCACCGGCAACAGTTGTAGAAGCCAACTCGCAGAAGGATATCTGCGTTATTTTGCAAAAGGAAACGCTGAGATTTACAGCGCAGGCGTAGAAACACACGGTGTTAATCCGAGAGCAGTTGCAACGATGAAAGAAGATGGAATTGATATCTCCGGACATACTTCTAATCATATAGATGAATATGCCGGTATTGACTTTGATTACGTAATTACCGTGTGTGACAATGCGAAAGAACGTTGTCCGTATTTCCCATCGCGTGCATTGAAATTTCACAAGAACTTTACAGATCCGGCGAAAGCCCGGGGATCAGAAGAAGAGATCATGGCTGTGTTTCGTGAGGTGCGTGAAGAAATTAAATCCTATTGTTCACAATTTATTGCGGAGCACGTTTCTTAGTCGGTGTGGCTTGGTTGAGATTTAATTACATTTACCCTAGGCCATTCAATCAAAAGCGGCCATAATTCAACCATGAAAAAAATATTTTTCCTTTTATTTTTATTCTTGCAGCTGAAGCTTTCCGCACAAGAAGCAGTACCGTCACGCTATAAAAATACGGTATCACTCTCGCCGTTTAGTTTGCTATTTGGTAATGTATTGGTGTCCTACGAACGTTCGCTAACACCTGCATCCTCGGTAGAATTCGAAGTAGGAATTAAACCGAGCGGTGGACTTCTCCGCATCAATGGTTTTGATTCTCCAACGATACAAACCAACGATTTTGAATTTACCGGCATCACACTAACGCCATCCTATCGCTGGTATCCATTTCATAAAGGCTGTTCGCAAAGCGGTTTTTATTTAGGAGGATATTATCGCTTCCGCTCCATGAGCGACAAGGTAGAAGGGAATTACACTTCTTCAACAACCGGCGACGACAGTCCTATTGACCTTGACATGAAACTTGTTGCAAGCACTTTTGGATTTCAATTTGGC
>JBEGUX010000288.1:0-3585 GCA_041178685.1 Bacteroidota bacterium | reverse complement strand
GTGGTAGAAAGTGCAGGATTCGGGATAACATCAGCCTGAGTTGATACAGCATTAGTAGCAGAGTTCATTGCCCAGTTAAATGTCATACCTGTAATTGAACTGGTAGCAATATTTAAATCTGTTGTAAAGAATTGTGCAGTATCCGAGGATGTAACTGTTCCTGCAGAAGGGCCACCAGTGTTAAAGTCAACACGGAAAGGGAAAACAGTTCCAGCGAAAGTGTTACATTTTACGATCAATGACTGTGAACCATTTCCACCGGTAGTAGCCCAGTTGTGCCAAGCTTCTGATCCTCCGGTACGAGTACCAAGAGACTTAGAGACGTTGAAACCATAACGGAAGTTGGCAAACACGCTGTTATAGAATTCTCCTTCGGTAATTTCCTTCGCGCAAATACCTGCAATAGCAGTATTATCTACAGTTCTTACTTTTTTAGCATTTCCAATGATAGTAGTATTGTAAAATACAGGATGAGAACGAGGGGTGTTATTGGATTTCTGGTCGTCACCATCAGCCTCAAAACCATTATCAGCATCAACGCTTGTCAATGTATCATTGGTACTTGTTTTTAAAGCGAAAAGGAATTGGCCTTTACCTCTCCAACCATCATCAAAGTCGAAGTTATCGTCATTGGAAAAAAGTGATGTGCAATATTTCAAATTCACAAATCCGCCCCACATTTCATAGCTGTCATCAGCACAAGAAATAACTTCAACGTGGTCTATTTGTGTACCGCGACCTACAGAGCCTAATGAAAGTGCATTGATCTCACCACCAACCTGGAGGTTTGCACCAGAATGTCGAATAGAAACGTAACGAAGAATTCCGGAGTTATCATTGTCATCAAAAGTCTCCCCTGCTGTTAAATTTGCACCGAACTGGTCTTTACGATTTGAAGATGCAAATCCTTCAAAAGTACCAAGTCCATCAGCTACGCAAATTCTTCCGTCACCTACACCAGCCTGGAATGGGCCGTTGTTAGCTAGCAAGAGGTTATTAGAAGCACGGCCTGCGATACAAATGCCGCCCCATTTTCCTTTGTTGTTGATACCGTATGTACCATCCATTGGATCAGCTTCAGCTGTGAATACGATTGGGCAATTTTCGGTGCCACTTGCAAATATTTTTCCATAACGCATTACGGTGAAAGCAACTGAAGAATCAGCAGTTGAATAGGTTCTTCCTTTGATCAACGTTCCGGGTTGAATCGTTACAACTTTACCACTATCTACATAAATCTTTTTGTCCATGATGTAAATCTTGGAGCAATCTAAAATTGTGTTAGAAGCAGTCAGGACACCATCGTTCGCTCCACCGGATGTAGCAAGCGTGGATAGTAAAACAGTAGTACGGGATGCTAAAGGAGGACATCCGCATTGCTCGCCAAGATTTGTCTGAGCGTTTACTTGCATGGATGCTACGGTAGCAATACCCGTTAGCGCAAGCATTTTCAAGAGTGTTTTCATGTGATTGTTTAGATAAGAGTTAGAATTGTTTTTTTGATTTCAGATTATTGTTGGTTTTTTTTCTGAAACAAAAATGAGCACTCTACCTCACCAAATCACTAAGTAAAACTTATGCTTCGTTTATGTAATTGTAAATGAAACGAAACAGAAATGAAAACTAATTGCTAACAGAATATGATCTAAAAGTAAATCCGGGCTTCAGACCGTTATTCTAATTAATATAGTTTAGTCCTTGACGCAGCGAATACTCATACCATATCCATAATAAGTATACGATCGAAAAATTTTAGAAGACTTGTAATCCATGTAGCGGTACCATGCTTTACCTGACTGTTTATCGGTGGTCGTCCACCAGAAGCCTGAGTACGTAAGCCCGGAAGGAACACTAAATTTACCATCAGGAAGTCTGCATCCACCGGCCTTTGCAGAAAAACCGTATTTATCTTCTGCCCATACTCCATCGTAACGAACCCATTCATTTTGTCCCTTTTGCTTGAGTAAATCGCCTTCTTCAGCTCCTCGCCATCCGGTTTTTTCTTTTTCAGCATTCGACAGTCCAATAAATGATTCTAGTTTTTTCCAATCTTCATCCGTAGCGATATGCCAGCCCTGTGGAGCAATACCGCGACTATCTGTTATTGCATAAAAATTATATAAAAACCCTGGAGCAGCAGGATCTCCCTGATAAATACAATAACTTGGAAATCCTGCCTGCGACCATACGATAGAATCAGAGGATGAAGCAAGTGCCAAAGGGTCACCGTTATTAAAATAACGCGTAGCAAGATTTTCCGCCATCCACCACTGATCACCTATTTTTACAGTTTTATACGTGTTACCTTCATTATCGTTCACTGTTCCATATTCAATAACTACCGGATCCACTTTATCAGTACATCCTGATAGTAATGAAACTCCAACTAATAGTACCCATAATGAATTAACGATTGTCTTCATTGCTACACGTATTTACTCCTTTATAATCATTTTCTTCGTCGAGAAATCTCCGTAACCGATATGAACAAAGTAAATCCCGGATCTAAGATCTAATGTATTCAATTGAATCCTATCTAAAGGCTGAGTAACGGGGAAATCGAATTTTCCGACAAACTGACCAAGAGCAGAGTATATTTCAATACCAATATCTTCCATTACCCAATATTTGAATTCAACTGAAAGATGTTCCTTTACAGGTATGGGGAATAATTTAATTGTATTCGCTTCTCTTCTTCCCAAATTAAGTTGTGGACAAACAACCGTCAAGTCGCGGTCATTACAGTAGCCCGGATAACAACACATTGTAGGTAAATTGTAGTTGGCCGAAGGATCGTAGTTGCATGCCGAGGTATCCATACAACCAAATACGACCAATGTTCTGCAAGAGTCTGAATTACCACAACTGTAGGATGGTGAATACTCAATGTATTGTGGATCTGTACATCCACATACCGGCGGATAATTCAACAGCGGAAATAATTTTAGGGTATCTGTATTCGTCTCGCCGGGAGCAAATTCTGCAACATACTTGACCTCTTTAGGAAAAGGAGTTGAGGGTTCCTCTACAATGAGATTTAATTTAAACCTCAGCTCACCTGCCGTAGTTAGCTGAGCAACCAAAACTTGATTGGTAGCTGATGATTTTCCAATAGCTCCAATACTATTGGCAAGAAATGCTGATGTGCTGTAAAAAGAGCTTCCCGATTGCAATGAACCAAATATAGTAGAATCGTCACCGGTCAAAGGATCGACAATGCCGTCAGAAAAAAAAGAATTAGCAGCCACCAACATTGTATCAATTCCATCAGCAATCGTGAGAGGAATTCCCGCGCTTGAATCGTTGTTGACTAATAATCCACCCGTAACCAGTGCGCTTCCGCCATCATTGTTGACACCACCAACAAAAGAACCATCGGAATCATCCGGCTTCAAAACACCAAAATAAGTCTTTGTCGAATTGCGCGTAACTTGACCAAGAGTAAGCCACGAATCTAACGCAACTGTATTTTCTTCATAACGCGCTCTGTTAAAATTATTGGCAAAGGTTTGTCCATCAGAAATATTATTAAAAAAAGGCCGCGTTGATTCAAATACGAGTGGATGTCCGGCATCTCCATAAACT
>JBEGUX010000287.1:0-3466 GCA_041178685.1 Bacteroidota bacterium | reverse complement strand
CCACTTTGCTCATCAACAATCGCTTTCCGGGATTCGGTTAAGCGATTAAACAAGGTCGATTTACCGACATTTGGACGACCGACGATGGCAATGATGTTTGACACGATGAGGAATATTATTTAATTTAAACAGAAAAAGCCGAATCTCTTCGGCTTTTTCTTAGGTAGCGGGAACAGGACTCGAACCTGTGACCTTTGGGTTATGAGCCCAACGAGCTACCAACTGCTCCATCCCGCACTGTTTTGGACTGCAAAGATATAATTAGTTTCTTTACCCTGCAGGATTTTCCTAAAAAATAGTCAAAATGGCGCATAAGGCTGGATTTGTGAGTATTATCGGACGACCGAACGTGGGGAAATCCACCTTGATGAACCGTTTCATCGGAGAACATCTTTCCATCGTAACGCCTAAAGCGCAGACTACCCGCCACCGGATTAAAGGAATTCTGAACTCCGAGGATTACCAAATCGTCTTCTCCGACACGCCTGGCATCCTCGAGCCGCACTATCTGCTTCACCAAAAGATGATGGAATTCGTGGCAGCCTCACTCGAAGATGCTGATGCCGTTCTCTTTATCACCGACCTCAGCGAGGGTTACACCGATCCGGATCTCGTACAACGAATTCAATCCATCGGAGTACCTGTCATCATCGTCATCAACAAAGTCGATAACTCAACACAGAACGAAATTAACAAACTGGTGCACGGCTGGAAAAAAGCAGTAGATCCACATGCTATCATCCCTTGCTCTGCACTCAATAATTTCAATGTTGACCTTGTAAAGGAAACAATACTCAAACTGCTTCCTGAAAGTCCGCCCTTCTTCCCCAAAGAAGAATTGAGTGATGCTTCGATGCGCTTCTTCACGTCCGAATTCATCCGCGAAAAAATCTTCATGCATTTTCAGGAGGAAATTCCCTATGCCTGCACGGTAGAAGTGGAATCGTTCAAGGAAGAACCCAACATCCTGCGTATCGGTGCTGTCATTTATATTGAACGCGATTCGCAAAAAGGTATTCTCATCGGTCGTAAAGGTGTCTCCATAAAACGGATTGGCACTGAAGCGCGGAAAGATTTGGAAGACTTCACCGGACGTAAAGTATTTCTCGAACTCTTTGTTAAAGTGGAGAAAGACTGGCGCAAGAAAGAATCTAAACTTAAACGATTTGGCTATACCTTGTAACACCAATTAATCATCAAGATTATGAAAACAATCCAACTTCTTTTAATGACATTGGTGATTTCATTCACCGCCTGTAAAAAGGACAGCAACGACAATACTCCCGCAGTGAATAGAACCGTCAGCTACCAGATCCGCTGCACAGATTGCTTCGTCTCCTGCACAGGCCCCAACGGTGTGATGCAGAATTTTTTTCACCAAAATGATTCTTTCGCCTACTCTTTTGAAGCAAAAGCCGGCGACACACTTTTACTGGTTGCACAAAATACTTCTAACATTTCACAAACTGTTACCGGCACTATTCTGCTGAACGGTGGAGTGCGTGAACTAAGAAGCTCCTCGTGTCCGATCAATGGTACGGTGATAGTATCTGACACCCTCAATTAATTTTCACTTATTACCAATGCGACTTTTTAAAAAGATTTTGCTTGGACTGTTAGCGGTCCTGGTTGTTGCCGGTATCGCACTAATGCTATGGCTGCAAACTACCAAGCCTACTTATTCAGGTCAGTTAAAACTAAAAAATCTTTCAGCTCCGGTGACTGTTTATCACGACGATAACGGTATTCCACATATTTACGGAGCTAATGAAACAGATACATATCGGGCATTCGGCTACCTGGTGGCACAGGAACGTTTCTTTCAGATGGAAATTATTCGCCGTGTAAGTAGCGGACGACTGTCTGAAATTCTTGGCAGCTCTATGATTGATGTGGATCGCTTCTTCCGCATGCTCGGAATTGCACAGCATGCCGACAGCTCGGCTAAAATTTATTTTTCTTCATCCGACCAAGCTTATCAAAAAGCTGCATTGGCTTACCTCGATGGTATCAATCAATTTATTGAGCACGGAAATACGCCGGTAGAATATCATTTGATTGGCATACCAAAAGAAAAATATACGATTCGAGATTTGTTCCTGATCGTAGATTATATGTCGTTTAATTTTCAAATGGGATTCCGTACCGATCCGCTCTTGTCGCGGCTAGATAAACGCTTAGGACCGGGATACGTGGATCAGCTGACGTTAGGCTATACCCCGGATCAATGGAGAGCTCCAGTGCATGTTCAGGATTCTATAAAAACGCTCTTGCCAGCATTTACTTCGATCATTGAAAAGCTGCCGGTAAAAATCTGGACCGGCAGTAACGCCATTGCTGTTGCTCCATCACGCTCTGCCTCGGGTAAAGCGTTATTGGAAAACGACACGCACATCGGACAGCAACAGCCGGGTGTTTGGTTTGATGCGCACCTTAATTATCCCGGTACTAATTTCTACGGAAGTTATCTCGCCGGATTTCCCTTTGCACCACTTGGCCATTCACCAACAATTGGCTGGGGCGTCACTATGCTGGAAAATGACGATGTTGATTTCTTTAGTGAGTCTACTTCTCCTGCAGACAGCAACACGGTGTTGATCGGCGGCAAGGAAGAAAAACTCTCGTTGCGCGAAGAAACCATTCACATTAAAGATAGTTCCGATATTAAAATACTTTGCCGTACAAGTTCACACGGACCAATATGCAGCGATGTAATGAGCGATTTCAAAGCATACACAACTTCGCCCGTTTCCGTGAGCTGGACCTTATTGAAATTTCCATGCAACCTCTTTGAAGTAACATACCATCTCGATCACGCAAAAAATCTTGCTGAGTTTCGTGAGCAAGCGGGAAAGATTATATCTCCTGGACTTAATATTATCTATGCGGACGCTTCCGACAATATTGCCTGGTATGCGGTGGGCAAACTCGTCAAACGTAATGCCGATGCGCAGTGTTCTTTGATACTCGATGGCAGTAATCCCGCCAACGACTGGCAAGGATTTTACGACTTTAACGACAATCCACGATCCGAAAATCCACCGCAAGGATTCGTATTTTCCTGCAACAACCAACCCGATACCTTCAACGGAATTTTTCATGCGGGTTATTACCTCACCGACGAGCGTGCTCGCCGCGTTGAAACGCTGTTGAACAGTCGTACTTCATTTAATCAGGAACAGCTGGAACAAGTAGCTTTGGACGTTACCAATCCTCACACTCAACTTACAGCGCAGCAGTTGGTTTCACTGACTGCCGCTGAAGCCATTAATAAAACGGAGGACAGTAAAGCCATCGCATCGCTCTTGCGCGAATGGAAAGGCACACATACTTTGAATGATCGTTCGCCGGTTATTTATTACATGTTCCTTTATAAAACCCTGTGGAAGATGATGGGCGACGAAATGGGAGAAAAAGATTTTGAAGGATTCATGAAAACACATACTGTAAAATATTCTGCATTACC
>JBEGUX010000286.1:0-3506 GCA_041178685.1 Bacteroidota bacterium | reverse complement strand
CCTCCTGGGAAAGACTGTTTTGAATTTGCGATTTAACCGTATCGCCATCTTCAATTATATCAGCACTTTCACCAAAAAGAAATCGTATTCCTTTTGCGCCAAGTAAATCTGTACTGAATATTTCTGCTGTAGAGTTACGCGGAATTCTAACGTTACTATTGATGTGCATGGCTACCAGTATTCTTCCAGATTGATCAGGCAGCAACGACAACTTGGTAACAGAACCTATTTTCATTCCGTTCACCAGCACCGGATTGGAAGCAGTCAATCCATCAACACGATCGTAGGTCGCAAAAACAGTTTTCTGGCTGGTGAAAAAATCTTTCCCTTTAAGATAGTTGAGTCCCCAGAACAGAATAGCAATTCCCGAGGTGATAATCAGTCCTATCTTTGCTTCTTTGGATATCTTCATAATGTTCTTCTTCCTCTATCCGTTTAATTACCTGTGAGGAACAAACGCGGTCAATGGAAGTTCGGTTAAAAGTACTGTTTTATTTAGAATTGTTTTTCTCTAGAATTGTTCTTGCCTCCGGAACAGTGATCCGTTTTCCGTCTTTGTATGCCACAACAAATGCGTCTTTGAATCCATTCTCCCGCAGTTTGCTCTGCCCTTCCACCGCCTCCTGAAAGGTGGTATAATGGCCATAGAAATACTTATAACCTCCATTCGCGTTTTGCTCCTCCCTCACATTTTTTAATCCTTTAAAACGTGCATTATCGCTTTTCAATGGAGTTGTTGACGAAAGAAATTGTACACTCATCCAGACTCCCTGCTCTTTTGTATCAGCATCATTCGAACTGGTAGTTGTTGGATTAGTTTCTTCCGGCTTCTTTTCAACATCAGGTTCACTCTTCGGTTCCGGCTCCTTTTCTGTTTCAGCAGGAGCGTCAACCATTTCTATACCGGAGCGGTATTTTTTAAATGCTTTATAAATTCCGTTGGCTACTTCCTGCTGACCTTTTCCCGATCCAAGAAACTGCTCTTCACCGGGATTGGACAAGAAACCTGTTTCAATCAATACACTCGGCATGGTAGTCTTGTAGAGCACCCAAAAACCTGCCTGTTTCACCCCGCGGTTAGTACGGCCCTTGCTGGTAAGTTCTTGCTGTATGAGCGATGCCATTTTTAGGCTTTGCTCCATAAACGTGTTTTGATAAAGAGAAAAGATGATGTCGGCTTCCGGACTGTTGGGATCAAATCCGTCGTATTGTCGGACATAGTCTTTCTCCAGCAACATAACACTGTTTTCGCGTTTGGCAACTTCCAGGTTAGCTTCTGAACGGTTTAAACCCATGATCCAGGTCTCCGGGCCTTTAGTTTCCGCATTACAAAGCTCTTTACGTTTTTTCTTGTCGAAATAACAGGCAGAATTGCAGTGGACACAGATAAACAGGTCAGCTTTGGCGGAATTGGCTATCTGCGCACGTTCGTGCAATTCCAGAAATACGTCAGTCTTTCGGGTATAAATCACCTTGATGTCGGGAAAATTATCTTCCAGCAATTTGCCCAACTTCAGAGCAATCCCGAGCGCCACATCTTTTTCTTTGACCTTATTAGCGCCCAAACACCCCGAATCATGTCCGCCATGTCCGGCATCGATTACTACGGTTTTGACGACCGAACGACGCTGAGGTACAATCCGATAGGACGAAAAGAGGGTCAACACCAAGACTGCTAACAGTAAGGAATTAAACCACCCTGAGGGACGATTATTTTTGATTAGCTTTGACACTTCAACCTGGAGAAAAAAATCCTGGATTTGCAGCTGCAATTTCCCAAAATAAACGCCATTTGCCTGTTTTTGGCCATTGCTCTTTATCAACAAATCGTTGTTGGCGCAAAGGCTCCGATTGCCGTATTTTCCTGCTCGGAAGACACTGTAAACGTGAGCATTAGCCAGGAGTCGAGCGATTCTGCCAAAACCGACTCTCTCCAGCGACCTGAAAATGAAGAAGAGTTGCTCCCATCGCGTATCAAGTATCACGCCAGGGACACCATTCGTGTTCTGGCCGATAGCCAGGTGGTTTATCTCTTTGGCGCTGCCACGGTAGAATACGAGGACCTAACCCTTCGGGCTGACTTCATCCGAATTGATATGAACGGGAAGGAAGTAACGGCCACCGGCCTTCCGGACTCTACCGGCAAGCTACGCGGACAACCTGAATTTTCGCAGGGCAGCCAGCAATTCCGTGCTACTGGCATGCGGTACAATTTTGAAACGAAAAAGGGCAAGATCAACCAGGTAATTACGTCGGAAGGCGATGGGTATATTCACGGCGAAACCGTAAAGAAAGATGCCGGCAGTAATTTCTTTATCAAGAACGGCATCTACACGACTTGCAGCCTGGATACTCCTCACTACTGCATCACTTCCAACAAATTGAAAGTGATAAAAAACGATCGGATTGTCACCGGTCCGGCGTACCTCTCCATTGAAAACATTCCCACACCGCTGGCCATTCCTTTTGGCTTCTTTCCGAACAAAACCGGAAGAAGTTCCGGTGTCATCTTCCCCGGATTTGGCGAGTCAGCAGAACGCGGCTTTTATTTCCAACGTCTCGGTTATTATTTTGGATTCAGCGACTATTTCAACCTGGCGCTCACCACCGACTTGTATACCAAAGGGAGTTACACTTTGGATGCTACATCATCGTACCGAAAGCGCTACCGCTACAACGGAAATTTCCGAACCAGTTATGCCTACACGGCGATTGGTGAGAAAGGCCTGCCCGATTTTTCATCGCGAAAAGATTTTCACATCAACTGGTCGCACATTCAAGATCCAAAAGCCAATCCATACAGCACGTTTAGCGCCAATGTGAACGCCGGAACTTCGCAGTATTACCAAAACACGATTGCTTCGCAAAATAATTTCCTGACCAATACATTTCAATCGTCCATTACATGGACGAAACTATTCCCGGATAAGCCTATCAACTTATCCGTTGCAATGAATCATTGGCAGAACACAATCACACGCGATGTACGTATTACGCTACCTGACGTAAGCTTTGGTGTATCGCGATTCAATCCATTTAAACGCAAAATCCAAACCGGCGCTGTTCGCTGGTATGAAAAGATCGGCGCCAACTACACGATGCGTGCAACGAACTCCCTGGAAACAAAAGATACGCTCCTATTCCGGGAATCTTCATTGGATAATTTGCAAAACGGTATTCAGCACGTTTTACCGGTGACAACTTCGTTCTCTTTGCTGAAATTTATTACGCTTTCTCCAGCTTTGAATTATAATGAACGCTGGTATTTCAAGACAACTGAATATGCCTGGGATGCAGACCGTGGCAAGGTGGATACCTTCCAGGTGGATGGCTTCAAGGCTGCCCGTGACTATTCCATTTCCGTTGGAATGCTGACGCGGATCTATGGAATGTTTCAATATAAACGTGGACCGGTTGCTGCTATACGACACGTGATGACGCCATCAGCATCGTTCAATTTCCGTCCGGATTTCAGTCAGGAGAAATACGGTTATTATAAAACAACA
>JBEGUX010000285.1:0-7185 GCA_041178685.1 Bacteroidota bacterium | reverse complement strand
AGGAAGCGAAAGAAAAAGGCTATGATTTTGTCGCTGTAGCAGGGGGCGACGGAACGGTTAACGAAGCCGCCGGCGCATTATTGCACAGTACTACTTCGTTGGCAATTCTACCGTCCGGATCCGGCAATGGACTTGCCCGCCATCTCGGAATTCCTGTTGATTCGAAAAAGGCATTAGCCCTAATATCCAACGGACGTATTGAAGCTATCGATACGTTTACGGCAGGATCACATATTGCGATTGGCACTTTTGGAATCGGATTTGATGCACACATCGCACATCTCTTTTCTAAATCCTCTACGCGCGGTTATTCCACCTACGTGAAACTGGTGCTTAGTGAATTCGCGAAATATCCGCCACAGAAAATTGCAATGACCATCGATGGAAAACCATTTTTAGTGGAAGCTTTTTTGATGACATTTGCGAACTCCTCGCAATTTGGCAACAATGCCGTCATAGCTCCCTTTGCTGATATTACTGACGGGAAATTAGACGTATCGGTGATGAAACCTTTTCCGTGGTTCGTCGCACCATCATTGATCTATCGATTAACGCACAATACCCTTCACCAATCAAAATACTACATTCACCAAATTGGTCGAGAAATACACGTTTCCAATAATGGAAATTTGAAAGCACACATCGATGGCGAGCCTGTTGAAATGAATGGGGATTTTAATGTTCATATTGTTCCGCAATCATTAAAAATTGTTTTACCTTCCAACGCTGAAAACCAGCGTAAATGAAAAGGGTATCCGGACTTCGCTTTGCCTTTAATGGAATCGCACATTCCTTCCGTGGCCAACTTAACTTGCGCATACATTTTATTTTTGCCGCTGCTGTTATCCTATCAGGATTTTTAATAGAAATAAGTATCGTTGAGTGGTGCATTATCATTATCTGTATCGGGTCTGTAATCAGTGCTGAACTATTCAACACTGCGCTCGAGAATCACGTTAATATGACGCACCCTGAATGGAATGAAGCAGCAGGTAATACTAAAGATGTTGCAGCAGGAGCAGTTTTAATTGTATGCTCAGTTTCGAGTATCATAGGAATAATAATTTTTCTTCCTCGCATTCTCGAGAAATTCAGTTGAATACTATGTCAAAAAAGAATAAATCGGCGAATGGCGTAGTTTACTCCACCAATCCTGATTTCCACTACCAATTTGAAGAGACTGAAATTCAAGAAACTCTTCCCCCGCAACAACAAGATCTTCGCGTACAGCTGGATAAAAAACAGCGTGCAGGAAAAGCGGTTACGTTGATTACCGGATTTATTGGAAAGCCAGATGATCTTGAATCTTTAGGAAAATTATTGAAGAGCAAATGCGGCGTTGGCGGCTCCGTGAAGGATGGTGAAATACTAATTCAGGGCGATCATCGCGACAAGATCGTGACGTTACTTTCAGGAATGAAGTATAAAGTAAAGAAAGCCGGCGGTTAATTACCGGAGCTGTTTTCCCGAACTCTTTTATAAATAGAAATTCCTGCCATCAAAAGCGCTGCGAAAGCAAACATTCCTAGTAATCCATAAAGCCACTCAAAACTGCTTTTCAATACCACCAGGAACACTATAGCAACTAAAAACAACGTTGCCACTTCATTCCAAATTCGGAAAGCCATTCCTGACCATTTTATTTGATCTCGTCCCAGCGATTTAAAAACGCTGTGACACCAAAGATGGTACAATGTTAATCCGATTACCATGGCTAATTTTACCTGTAACCAATCCGGAAAATCTAAACGAAAATATTCGTACGCCAGCCATAAGCCAAATATCCATGTGATAATAGCAGATGGCCATGTGATGCCGTACCATAATCTGCGCTCGGCACCTTTAAAATGACGAATTAAAATAGATCGCTCAGGATCTTGCTTTTCGTTTGCTTCTGCGTGGTACACGAACAACCGAACGATATAGAACAACCCGGCGAACCACGTTACTACAAAAATGATATGAAGCGATTTAAGATAAAGCATAATTACTGGTTGCTAGCGGCGGATTTTAAAACGCGCTCATACAAACTCTCGTAAATCGGAAGGATCTCATGAATATCAAATCGCTTTGCCTGTTCCAATGCTTGCTGCTTAAATTTATTCAGTGTCTGCTCATCACGTAAAATACTCAATGCATTAGCTGCCATCGAGTCCACATCACCAACATCACTCATGTAACCGGTGACACCGTTGATATTCAGCTCAGGAATTCCGCCGGTATTAGAAGAAATCACCGGCACCTGACAAGCCATTGCCTCCAAAGCAGCCAAGCCGAAACTCTCACTTTCTGAGGGAAGAATAAAAAGATCTGCAACGCTGAGCACTTCTTCTACCGCTTCCAATTTACCTAAGAAACGGATATCATCACATCCTACACTTTCACGACACTCCTTCTCTACTCTGCTACGTTCCGGTCCATCACCGATCAACAATAATTTAGAAGGAATTTCCTCGTGAATTTTATTGAATACGGTCACCACATCGCTGACACGTTTTACCTTTCTGAAGTTAGAAGCGTGCACAATAATCCGCTGGTTGTTGGGAGCAATGGCACGACGAAAGTGATCTTTTTTCAGTTTCGAGAAACGTTGAAGATCGATGAAGTTTGGTATCACCTCGATCTCCTTAGTAATTTGAAAAAACTTATAGGTATCATCCCGCAAACTGCGGGAAACACTAGTAACCGCATCACTTTGATTGATGCCAAATGTTACTACCGGATTATAGCTTTCATTTTTACCAACCAGTGTGATATCCGTTCCGTGCAACGTAGTGATAAAGGGCAAGTGGTATCCTTGTTCTTTTAGAATCTGCTTGGCCATGTAAGCAACGCTGGCGTGCGGAACGGCATAATGTACATGCACCAGATCCAGTTTTTCAAACGAAGCAACATCAACCAATTTGCTGGTCAACGCAGTCTCGTAAGGTGCAAATTCAAAGAGTGGATAATCGGCAACGGTTACCTCGTGATAAAAAACATTTTCCTGGAAATGCTCCAGTCGAACCGGCTGACTATACGTGATAAAATGAATACTGTGCCCTTTTTCAGCCAAAGCTTTCCCTAACTCAGTAGCAACGACACCACTTCCGCCAAAAGTAGGATAACAGAGGATGCCGATTTTCATAGGGAATATATTAAATGATTGACTACAAAGGTAGCAAATTGAACGACTTAGCGCTCCAGAATAGCATCGTAAACAACCTGCTGGATATTCGTCCTAACATTCATCTTGATTAACTTATCATTGCTTTCATCCGGATGAACGCGGTTGGATAAAAAAACATAAATCAAATTATACTTTGGATCAGCCCAAACACAGGTTCCTGTAAATCCCTGGTGACCGAAAGCCTCAGCGGATGCTGATGGACAACACGGACTAGGTTTTCCTTTTACCGTTTCAGGACGATCAAATAACAACCCTCTACGGTTATTGTTTTGTAAAAATTGCTGTCGTGTAAAAAGACTAACTGTGTTGGGCTTAAGGAAGCGGACACCTCCGTATTCGCCTTTATTCAACAACATCTGCATAATTACAGCCAGATCAAAAGCATTCGAAAATAAGCCGGCATTTCCGGAAATGCCACCTTGCAAAGCTGCAGCCGGATCATGGACATCTCCTTTCAGTAGCCTTTTTCTAAAGGCATTATCGTACGCTGTTGGCACAAGATGATTTTGCTCTATTTTGTCAAAGGGTGTAAACGTGCAATGACTGAGTTGCAAGGGAGCATAATATGTTGTTTCCAAAAATTCATCGAACGATTTTTCAGTAATCTTTTCTACTGTCCACTTCATCAATATCGGACCAAGATCGCTGTAGACGTATTTTCCACGATCATTCATTGGCGCCTTAAATACCCATTGCTGCAGACTGTCAGCATAATTTTTCTGCAAATACAAACTGTCGCAAACACGAATTGGATGAGATTTATCAGGAGTAACCGAGAAAATCGGCAACAGATTTCCGGAAGAATCTACCAGCTGTTTCCAAAAAGGAATCCAAGAAGGTAATCCGGACTGATGTGCCAGCATTTCACGGATATTCATGGAACGCTTGTTCGTAGAACGAAGCTTGGTCAAATACTTTGAAAGTGGTGCATTCAAATCGAGTTTACCATCTTCGAAAACCGACATGGTAGCTAATGCTGTTGCTGCAATTTTGGTCACAGAAGCGATATCATAGCTATCTTCATTAGTTACTTTTTCCAATGAGTCATACGAATGATACCCGTACGACTTATTAAAAATAATCTTGCCGTCTTTGGCTACCAGCACTTGGCAACCGGGCATCGCTCCGTTGCGAATAGCATTTTCAACAATCGTATCGATAGGCTGCAAACGTGCACCATCAATTCCTACAGCTTCGGGCAACGATTCTTTAAGCCGGAATACAGTTTTTTGGTCAATGCCTTTTCCGTGTTGCAGCTCGTTATTTATAGTAACTGGCAATCTGGCAGACGTGCGTTCTGCACCAACGATAGTCTGCGCAGCCAGCTCGTGTGTCAGTGGAAAATCTTCGTAGGCAAGGACGACAGCTTTAGCCTTGGAGAGGTTCTTAAATCGAGTGAGCGTATAAGCATTTCCAAAATCCACAAAAATGGTGGGATAGCTGGCCATTACCGAATCGATGAAGTTGGCTGCATTTTCCGAAACGCCAAAACCATTGGAAGCCCTCATGGTAGTTCCATGCATCGATAAAATAATCAGATCATAATTTTTCAAAAAATCAAACAACGCCTGAAACACCGAAGTTGATGCGTCTTTCTCTTCTGCATATAAATCAACACGGCAATGATCTTTTACAACTTGTTGAAAGGTATTCTCCTTCCCTTTTCCGATGGCGACCATGGCAACACGGTGTTGTTCAGTTCCTTTGAGCGGTAATACATTAGATGAATTACTAATAACTGTAACCGATTGTTCGAACAAAGACTGCTGTAAAACGCGCGCTGAAGGACGATTCAAATCTTGAAAAAGTTGATTGGTATCAACTGGTGAGTAATTATTTAGTCCACACCAGTATTTTGCCATCAGTACTTTTTTGACACGCCGGTCGATTTCAAACTGTGTAATCATTCCGGAGTCGACAGCCGCCAAGATTTCCTCAACGGCTTTATGTACGTCTTCGGAATACAGCATGATATCGTTACCGGCAAGTAATGCTGTACGATCCAGAATTCCGGGTTGATAACAAGAGCTCACGCCTTTCATATTCAACGCATCTGTAAATATGAGCCCGCTAAATCCGAGCTCATGCTGCAATATGTCCTGAATAATTCTAGACGAAAGTGTCGACGGCAGATTGGGCGTTGAATCCAGTGCCGGAACATTCAAATGCGCCACCATCATTGCCGGCAATCCTTTTTCTATCAGTTTGCGGAAAGGATACAACTCCACGCTATCCATTTCAGATTTCGACTGATTAATAGTTGGTAAGGTAAGATGCGAATCACTGTCGGCATTACCGTGGCCCGGAAAATGCTTTCCGCATGCCAGAACACCATTGTCCATCAAAGCGTTCATATACATCAACGACTTGGAGTAAACTTGCTCGCGATTATCTCCAAAAGAACGGCTTCCAATAATCGGATTTAAGTAGTTATTATTAATATCCGCATCAGGTGCAAAATTGATGTGAATGCCCAGGCGTCTGCAATCTTCAGCTACTGCTTTTCCCATCCGGTAAACCGAACTATCGTCGGGAATTGCCGACAATGTCATTTGTCGCGGATAACGAATCGTACTATCTAGACGCATAGCCAGTCCCCATTCGCCATCAATACCAATCATCAGCGGAACTTTTGCTATAGACTGGTAATAATTAGTAAGTAATGCCTGACGAACCGGGCCACCTTGAAAGAAAATCAATCCTCCAATTTTCCATTCAGCAACCAGCTGTGTTATATCACGGATATGTGCAGAGTCTTTATTACTGAACGCCGCCACCATGAATAGCTGTCCAATTCGTTCTTGAGGCGTTAAAGTGCTGATTATTGAATCGGCCCACTGCTCTGCCTTCGGCGAGTAGTAGCCGGGCTGGACAGCCGATTTGGTGGTAAAAGAAAGAAAAAACAATCCCAAAAAGAGAATAATATTTCTCTTCAATTGAAAGTTGCTTGCCGGAATACAAGGAATCATTTACGTAAAATTACCTTTACTTTGAACGTCTGCGAATAGATAATATCCTTATTCTTAACATTGATTTTTAGTAAATTGTCAATTATTACTAAAGACATGAAAAGACCTACCGGAATGATAGCATGGAGTATAGCAGCTTGGTGCTTGTTTCTTGTCTATAGGTCTTGGGGCGGATTTTTTTCCGGAGTGTTTTATTTAATGACAATTGCTTGGGTTTATGTTTCGTTATTCGTTAGTGCAGTAAAGAAGTACAAAAACCATGCTACTATAGCATCCTATTTACCGGAAATCACGGGAATAGTTATTTTTAGTTTACTTCAAGAGAAGTATTTTATTTCGATGTATGGCCGTACAGCTTCCGTTATTGGTGCAGCCATTGGCTTAACCTATCTACTTATTTACGGATTGAAAACGAAAAAGCTGCTGACGAATTTTATTTCGGCACTTACTTTTTTCGCTCTGCTGGGCGCTATTTTAGCTCCTCGACAATTTCATAGTTTATTTCGTTCCAGCACATTTGAATCCTATGTAACCAAACGATTTCCGTATCGGTCACCGGAAGCTACTAGACTCATTCAGGAAAATGCACCGGACACTTCAAAGACCGGCGCCGCTGCAATTCAACTGTTGCGTGAAGGATTATTGGCAGATTCCGCTAGAAACATTCCACTGGCTTTGGAACTGCTAAACAAGAGCATTGAATTGAATCCCTTTAGCGACTCTGCCTATTACTGCCGAGGAATGATACGGCTATTGCACGCTGAGTTGTCGAAAGAATCTGCCATGGAGGCTGAAAAGGACTTGAGTAGTTCGATACGATTAAATCCTAAACGTGCTGCAGCGTATTATTACAGGGCACATGCAGGCTCTTTTATCGGACGTAAAAACTTAATTTGCGACGACATCCAACGGTGTGAAAGTTTGGATACGCAATACGTTGCTTTACTGCAAGAGCTCAAAGAAAAAAACTGCTTGACAGACTCATCCGGCGATTTTTCGGCCGAATAAATTTAATTTAGTTTCTTCTCCGGCTAGCAAACGTTCGAT
>JBEGUX010000284.1:0-3277 GCA_041178685.1 Bacteroidota bacterium | reverse complement strand
GGTGAAATAACCGTCCTTGCTTCCTGAAACGGAATAATTAGAGCGAGGATCTAATTTGAACTTAAAGGTGCCATCAGGACCCGTCAGTGTCGTTTCCGTTTTTCCGGTGGTAAGATTTTTCAATTCGACCAAAACACCCTCCACCGGTTGTAAAGTATTTTTCTTTACAGCAATACCTTGGAGAGTAAAGCGGATGTCTTGGAATTCCACGCGGTAGATTTGATCTATTTCCGTATTCTTTCCATCACGGTTACTGGAGAAATACCCTTCAGTTCCTTTTTCATTAATCGCTACACCAAAGTCGTCATAGCTGGTATTGAAAGGATAGCCAACATTAACAGGTGTGCCAAGAGTACCATTAATCAAGGAAGCTTTGAAAATATCCAAGCCACCAAGTCCGTGCATACCATCAGAACTAAAATAGAGCGCGCTGTCTTTCCAAACCATCGGAAAACACTCATTGCCTGCAGTATTATAAGTCGAACCCAAATTTTGAGGCTCACCCCAAACACCGTTCGTTTTTACACTTTTGTATAAATCACTTCCACCTGTACCACCTGGACGGTCGCTGGAAAAATAAATGGTATTGCCATCGGCACTAAGTGCAGGGTGTCCGGTACTGAAATCATTACTGTTAAAAGGAAGTTCTTTCAAACCAACCCATGCAGAATCCTTGCGATGTAACTGATAGAGTTTAAAGTTAACGACCTCTTGCTCGCTTTTGCCTACTTTCTTTTTGACGTAATTGTTTCTGGTCAAGTATAGCGTGTCGCCCGCGATAGCAACCGGACCTTCGTGATAGATGCCATTCAATTCGCCGGAGAGAGTTGTCGGAGAGGATGCCTGCCCTGCTCCATCCACCTTTGCGTAATAAACATCAAGAAATGGACGGCCTGTCCATTCGTAACTATTTCGAGCCGATCCCTTTCCACGATCGGACACAAATAGAATTCCCTCCTTGTAATAATATGGAGAAAAATTACTTTCTCCTCCACCGTTAATAGACGATTTAGTGATCAGGTAACGAAGACTGTCTTGCTGCCAAGCAACCAAGCTATCGCAGCTTGAAAGCATTGTTTTACCGGAATTATCCAGTGCAGGATTTTGCTCCAGGATTGTCTTAGCATCAGCATATCTTCCGGCGCGGAAAAGTAAATTGGCATACTGGCTGCGTTCTGAGGCATCTGCTTTAGCAGCAGTATCCTTCACTAATGCTTCCATATACTGACGCGCCTTGTCCACATTGTTCATCTTCAGATAGGCCGCGGCTAACTTTCGCTGCGCCTGATTCTTATAATCACTGTCCAACGCTTTTTCATATTCTTTCACAGCCTGGCTATAAGCCATCTGATCGTATAGGCGATTTCCCTGACGCATGTGGTAACTGGCACAACCGGAAAGAAAAAGGAGTGCTGCAAGGGTAGAAAGAAAAAGTCCGGCCCGTTTGAAGTTCATATCGTTTGGTTCTAAATTTACTAGTACTTGTTTGGTGGTTGTTTTCGGTTACTTAATCACTTTTTAGAAGTAACGTGGCGTCTTCATCTTCATGATATCATAGCCAAAATCATATCCGAGCATAAATTCATGCGAGCCGGCGCTGTAATCTTTGATATCAGTAAAGGTGAAATCATAACTATAGCCAATGCGAAGCTTCTTGCTTAATTGAAATTCCACCAACGCTACAAAAGCATCGCCGGTACGATAACTACCGCCTACCCAAAGAAAATTAGCCAAGAGGAAATTCAGATTGAAATCAGCTTCCAACGGAGCGTTGTCAACGTATTTAACAAGAACACTTGGCTTCATCACTACATCAGGGTGCAATTCCAATGCAACACCGGCAGTGGCAAACGTATGTCTTACCTGGCGCGGCACTACATCACCACTGGACGAGTTAATACTCAATGTTTTTTCTGGATCGTAACTGATAACCGTTGGAATAGAAACTCCGGCATAAAATTTCTGAGAATACAGATATAGTCCGGTACCAATATTAGGTAGAAACTTAGTGGTGCGATTTCCTTCAAAGACCGGATCACCGCTATCCCAATATTTCAAATCGGCATTATTGTAGGTGTAATAGCCACCACCAAAACGAAGCCCAAGTCCCAGCTTCATCTTCTCACCTACTTTGAGGTGGTAAGCTCCATTGAGGTAAGCGTCCGTGCGATCGGTAACACCGATCTTATCATGACTCAGCAACACTCCCCAACCGAAATTGGTTAGACCGAGCGGTCCGTGAATACTTGCCACTTGCGTTTCGGGAGCGCCATCAAAGTTGACCCACTGCTTTCGATAAAGCAACGTGCTCATCATATAATCCTTACTGCCGGCATAGCCCGGATTAAGCAGTAAATGATTAAACATGTATTGACTCAACAGGATATCCTGCTGCGCATTGGAAGTCACTGCTCCACAGAGCAAAAGCGACATCACAAGAATTTTTTTGTACATAGATCTCATCGGTTCCGATCGATAGTTAAAGTTGGTCTTTCGACCTGTCGTTTTTACGAGGATAACACAGAAGCGTTACAAGTATTCTTTATTCTATTTTATTTAACATGTTAACGACGAATGTCAACGTAGGTATTTCGTCTTACATCCTTGCCAACTACTTCGAAAATCACGAAATAGGTACCATCAGGCAGTGGATTCCCATCATTGTTCTGTCCATACCAATCAGTGTTTTGGTAATCCTCACGGCTGTACACTTCATTTCCCCAGCGGTTGAATACTTTAAACACGTTATCCGGGTAAATCCAAAGACCTTTTATTTCAAAGCCGTCGTTTCTTCCGTCGCCATTAGGCGAAATGGCTGTTGGGAGTTGCAGTTCACATTCATCCGCCGTAGCACGGGTCACATTAACTGTATCTGAATTAAAACAAACACCGTCGGTAACGGTCCAGACCAGGAGGTTGTCGCCGGTGTTTAATCCGCTAACCGTAGTATTCTGGCTGGCTGGATTGGAGAAGATAATGCCAATGTCAGCACTCCAACTACCGGTCAATCCACTACCCGAGGCAGCATTCAGCTGAGCCTGTGTTTGACATATAAGGGTATCATTACCGGCAGTAGCAACAAGCAATGCAGGTTCAGTAATGGTAGTAGAAAGGGAGAGTTCACAACCGTAGACATCTGTCACCTCCACGGTAACCTGTCCTGCAGGCAAATCTGTCGCCGTTGCCGATGTATTTCCATTCGACCAGTCGTAAGAGAATGGAGCAGTACCGCCGATTATAGAATCAAGCGACGCTGTTCCATCAGAGTAGCCAAAAC
>JBEGUX010000283.1:0-7430 GCA_041178685.1 Bacteroidota bacterium | reverse complement strand
TAATTATAAACCGTGTTGGGAGTGAGTCCTGATAAGTTGGAAGTAACCGTTGTGCTAGTTGATCCCGAAACGGGGGTTGCAGGGCTAGTTGTGTTTCCATATGCGGTAGTTGTTCCCCATTCGAATGCCGCAGAACAATTAGTGTTTAGGTTTGCATTTGCCGAACCGTTCAATGTAGCAGTAACCTGCGTAATGTTTGATGCGGCGTTTGTTGTTGCAGTTGGTGCACTGAGTGCTAATGTTGTAAACGTCTGGTTTGCTCCGTAAACAGGATTCTGACCAGCCACAGTAACAACCGTTCTGAAATTATACACGGTGGCAGGTGCCAATCCTGTAATATTTGCACTTACTGCGGTATTTGACAATCCTGATATCGGTGTGGCAGGACTTGTAGTATTACCATACGCTGTCGTTGTTCCCCATTGAAATGCCACAGCACAGTTGCTCAAGTTGTTAGCATTTGCCGAACCATTTAATGTTGCTCCCACTTGCGTAATATTAGTTGCCGCCTGGGTAGTTGTCGTAGGTGCTGTTGTACATGTTAGGCATGTGATAATAATATCTCTGCAGGAAGATTGGCTTGAGCAATTTGCATTTGCCAAAAGATGAATATTGCGAATATTGGCAGTTTGAAATGTAACAGTTACAAAACCTGTTGAAGCATTAAAAAGATTGCTTGCCGTGCTGGTAATTGTAAGATGGTCTGTTGATACAGTGGACTCTATTTTATATTTTCCCGGCTGAAAATTGACTTGGGTAAATTCTCCGGCGTAGGAGCAATAGGGGGGGTTTTGATCAAATATATTCTCAGCAACCCCATTAGTTGGAGAATTATAAACAAAAGTTCCACTGGAATTAGTACCACTTACGCAAGGTTGGATGCCTATCAATGTTGTTGTTCTGTTTATTTGGTCGGGCAAACAATTAGTGTTGCTCCAAACATGAATTCTAATCAAAGATCCGGCTGGAAATAAATTTGCAAACCCTCCAAAGGTGCTGAAGGTTGATGTAAGAAAATTACCCGTTGACATATCTTGTATATAAAAAATGTCTGTTTCTATTGAAGAGGTTACTCTAAGCCAAACATCATTATTGAAATAAACCTCGAAATAATCTCCGGAATAGTTATCCGTAGCCACCAAAACGCTTTGACCTGGTGATGGCCCTGTAATTGTATTTGTTGGCCAGTTATTCGCACCAGCACATTGTGCATTAGCATTGAAATGCAAGAGCAAAAACAACGCTAAAATTAAAAGGGGAACTCGTATTATTGTTTTCATAGACTAATAATTTGTTTGGTGTATTTTAAGAGAATTGATTTAATTACTTACCAATGATAAACGGATTGTTTGTATCGGTTGGGTCAACAGGATTCAAATCATCCTGATACATACCTAGGATATACTTTGCTCGCTCAGACATAAGTCTTTTCAAAGAAGTTGGCCGAATAACCTTAACGTGTTCCATCCAACTAAAAATCCAGCCCACCAACTCTATATTGATTTCACTTTGAAACTCCAAATAATATTTACCCGCTCGTCCCTTATAGAACTTCTGAGTATGATGCCAAATTCGCTTACTGAGGAAAAGGTAGGGGCCTTCTCCCATTTCAATTTTAATTGAATGTAATTTCACATCGGAAGCATCGTGAATTCCGAATCTACTTTGTAATGCGGCATTTGCAGATCTCGTGTTAGTCCGCGTCTTGCATCTCTCATTACTTACGGTCAAGGATTCAAATGCATCCAGTTCCCTAATTGCGAATTCTGCTTGTGAGGTTTCGATGTCTATAACCCAACCTGCCAAATGAACCGTTCCCCGATGATAGACTAACCGGAACGTTTTAAAATAGTAATGATGCTTTTTTTGATGAATGAAGTGTGATATTTCAAGAAGTTTATCATTCGCGATTGCCCATAAAGCATCTTTAATAAACTGGAATATCTCTTTCCTATGTATAAACTCAGACCATCCAGAATGAACTACCGAGTGTGGAGGGATATTGGTGATGATTTTTTTTGATACATCATTGGGAATTTGATAGCCATAGCGCATCAGCGTTTTCATTAGTCCTCCCGAGACCTGTTTAAGCCACCCGGGTGTAAATTGGTCTACGATATAAGAGGAAATGAACAAATCGAAGTCGTCGGAACTGGCGGTTTTCCTTCGCGTAATCAACCATTTCTTTTTATTGAACTCAGCATCCATAACAATGAATTCGAGATACGGGTCCTTAAAATACTCACCGATCAGATCTAAATCACGATATATAGAACGGTGAGAACACTTTATTCCACTGCTTTCAAGTTTCAGATGTAATGAATCAATGGTTTCTGGACCCATTTTTAGAAATTGCTCAATCAGCAATATTCTTTTTGCTTTCATAATACATTCTGATTAACTATCAGTGGGGCTGTTGATATTTGTGAAGGAACAGTTCCGACCTATCTGTTTACTTAGTTTTTTAATAATTCAGAGAAGGAAAACCAGACAAGGAACAAGCCAAAACTCTCATTATTGAGATAGTGAAATCTGTTGATATTAATTATATCATTGAAACAATTTTACAGATGTACTCAATTTTATTGCTTCTAAAATTATATATTTTGATTGCCTTGATTTCACGATTAGGGTTTATGTAGATGTCGTGATTGACAATCAGTGACAAACCGTCTATTAATAATTTTACATTTATATGATTGTCAAGCGTTTAAATATTAATTGTTTGTGATAAAACACAAGAAATAGTGGTTCTTGCTTGACATCAATTGACAATTAGAAAAATGGGCTCAAAAAAATAATTGTGCCTTTAATTTTGGTGTTACTTACTAGTTAAGCAAAAACAATTCAACTTTTTAATGCTTCTAAAATTAACGTCGATTAACTTGGCTCTGTATTTTAATTCAGCTTAAATTCACTTTGTGTATATATTATCAATTGGAAAAATTTTACCAACTAGCCCATGTTGCGAAGTTGTTTACGCATTAACAATAATAGATTATAAGAACTTCGTCAGTCCTGCAATCCTTTGCCCTGTAGAATGCGCGGAATGCATTTCTCCACTCTTGCAACGCGCGTTTCTGATTTTTTAGGTTGACTGAAATAAATTAGATACCCGCGTTGCCGTCCGGGGGTAAGTGCTTTATAGGCTTTCTTGAAAGCCGGTGATTCGTTCAGCTTTTGCTCTAGCTCTTCCGGAATAACATATTCATCGATTTTTTTCAGCGCCACTTTTACGTTTTCGCCGGACAATTTAATCGCATCGCGAATAAATTGTTTAAGGTCTCTCTCGATTTTCTTGATCTCCTTCGCATTGGTAAATCGAGCTTGTCGAACGGACTGCGATTGCTCGCCGGGTTTAGTTAAAATGTTTTTAGAGTCGTTAAGCAGGGCTCCCTGAAAAAAACTCAGTACACAATATTCCTTGAATGCTCCAATCAAAAAAATATTCCGATCATTAAACGTGTAACATGCCACTCCCCATTTTTTTTCTTCCGTCAATCCACACGAAAGGGCAATGGATCGCAACAAGGACAGCTCGGCTCTCCAGGTATTCACCTTGCAGGAGGGCGTCGCATGCAATTCACAACGGCCACACCCGAAATCAAAATATCCTTGCGCAGATCCTTGCATTGCACCTATTTACCGCTGTGTTCGATAATTATTTCCTTTATTTCGATACTGGACGATACCAAGCGTAGCAACAACGATGAACGGGAGCGGATAAAAAATCATTTTACTATTTCCGGCTAACGAGCCAATTGCGAATAAAAACACCATCAACATTCCAAGGCATACGATACCTGTATAAGTAAGTATCTTACCCGGCGTTCGCTGAAAAAGTGTGATCACCAATAATAGTTGTCCAAGCAAGGGTAAAACAATAAAAGGATGGAGTACGGAAACGGGGTCCGAAACTAGCTTAGTGAATATTTCGCTCTCGGCCTGATAAACAAACGTATGATTGCCTCCGCCCCACTCCATATATCCCAAAAGCGAGGTAATGATCAAGAGTAAATTGAGTAGCTTTTTCTTCAATGCAATCGATATACAATTACTGAAAAAGAGCTTTTAACTCAGTCGCTTCTTCAGGCTTCATTTTTCCTCCGAGAATCAGCGATAGTTGTCGTCTGCGCAAAGCGCCGTCGAAGCGCTTCTTCTCATCGTCGGTTTCAGGAATTAGTGCCGGCACATTGATTGGATTGCCCAATTGATCTACCGCCACAAACGTATAGATGGCTTCGTTGCACTTCTTCTTCTCCCCTGTGGTGTTGTTTTCCACCCAAACATCTATGAATACTTCCATGGAAGAAGTGAATGCACGTGAAACCTTCGCTTCCATTGTTACAATCTCTCCAAGCCGGATCGGCTGATTGAACGACACATTATTTACCGAAGCGGTAACCACTACTCGTCCGCAGTGACGGTGTGCAGCTATCGCTGAAGCAATATCCATCCAATGCAACAGCCGGCCACCCATCAGGTTGCCCAGTGTGTTAGTGTCGTTGGGCAGCACCATTTCAGTGATAACTGCCAGGGATTCTTTTGGGGTTTTTGTTTTAGCGGACATATTTCGCTTGCTATTTTATCCGCCGGCATGCTGTCCTTCCAGACAACGAATCAGCGGAGGCGTTTTAAATTTATTTCGCCAACCGGATTAATGATCAGTGGCACTTTCTCGATGGTGACCGAACTGGTGTCGAGCCCGAATGCACGCTCTTCTGAAAGGGACATGCGCTTGAACAAGAAGTAACTATCGAGAATAATCTTTTCGTAAAAAGGCAGTTCGTTTTCGTAGGAAAGGAATTTCTCCATCACTACGAATCGGAAATCGCCGATAAGGTTTTTCTTTCCAAGCGACTCATAACGAGAGGTGATGTCCACTTCAAAATTTCGCACCATATCTTCCACCACTTTGCGGAACATCAAATTGATGCGTGGCGCTATGCGGAAACCCAATCGGAAATCGATGCGAATGATATTGCCTTTTAGCAGCGTCGTAACCTGGTAATCCATCGTATACGGCTCGTCCATTACATCTACGTGTACAAACCAGTACATGTCTGCACGCTTGGGCTGTTTTTGAAGAATGGAATAGATGACTTTCGCCTCCACTTCTTCTTTCATATTAGCAGACGTGAGATAGACCAGGTGAGTCGCGTACTTCGGAATGGAAAAGTCGTGGCTAAGATCGCGCAGTAGCGGGATATACTCTTTCAGTTTTACGAACTCGACAAATCGGTTGCGGATTTTTCGTGCTTTGTACCAGGCCCACATCACATAAATCATCGCCAGACTGATCATCATACTGACGTAGCCGCCATGTACAAACTTGCTCAGGTTGGCAACAAGGAAAGAGAACTCGATGGTAGCGTAAGTGACAATGAACAGCGCTATAATTCCCCAGTGATAACGACGCAGCTGTAAGTAAAACACCAGCAAGGTGGAAGTCATGATCATATCAATATTTATCGTGAGACCGTAAGCTGCTTCCATACGGGAAGACTCTTCAAAAAACAATACGACCGCGACACATCCAGCATACAACATCCAGTTGATCGATGGGATATATATTTGTCCTTTCAAATCGGTCGGATACTTGATGCGCACACGTGGCCAGAAGTTGAGTCGGATGGCTTCGTTGATCAGCGTAAACGATGCGCTGATCAACGCCTGGCTGGCAACAACCGTGGCGCCGGTTGCAATGATGATACCGATCCAGCGAAAAGAATCGGGCATCATGGAATAAAAAGGATTGCGATCGGTGAGTTGCTGTCCTTCAATAGAAAGTAGCCAAGCGCCTTGTCCGAAGTAATTAAGCAATAGCGATAGTTTTACAAATCCCCAGCTGGCGCGGATGTTACTTCTTCCGCAATGACCCATATCTGAATACAATCCTTCGGCTCCTGTTGTACAAAGGAAAACAGCTCCCATTAACCAAAAACCTTGAGGATGCTCTAACAACAGCTTATAGGCGAAGTACGGATTTACTGCTTGTAATACATGGGGAGCTGTAAGAATGGATATTACACCAAGTGTTCCTATGGTGACAAACCAGGTCAACATGATAGGGCCAAAGAAACGTCCGACGAACTTTGTTCCGAACTGTTGAATTAAGAAAAGTGCGGTGATGATCGCAATGACAATCGGAACCGTCTCAATGGTAGGATCGAAATAGCGCAATCCTTCTATCGCGGAAGAAACAGAGATGGATGGAGTGATCACACCATCGGCTAATAGTGCAGCGCCGCCAATGATGGTCGGAAATACCAACCACTTTACTTTCATGCGTCGCACCAATGTGTAGAGCGAAAATATTCCGCCTTCACCTTTGTTATCTGCACGAAGTGTGAGTACGACATACTTCAATGTCGTTTGTAATGTAAGTGTCCAGAAAATACAAGAGATACCACCCAGAACAGTATCTTGATTGATCGCTTCTTTACCAACAATTGCTTTTAATACATACAACGGAGATGTACCAATATCTCCGAAGATGATTCCCAGTGTAACCAGCAGGCCCCCAAGGGTGACCTTATTCAGCGATGAAGAACTCAAAATTGTAATTTGGGTGGACAAATGTATAAAGGAAACCTCGTCCGATGTTCTGTTGTTAGATTAATTTTTTTGTCTTTCCTGTAGCTTGTGATCGCGGGCTGCTGTTGCTTTACTCGCGCGCGTTTATTATCTAACTTTGTAGCTGTGAATACTCATTACGACGTCATCGTTGTTGGCGCCGGCCATGCCGGTTGCGAAGCTGCTGCTGCTGCTGCGAACATGGGTTCGCGCACGCTGCTTATTACGATGAATATGCAGACCATCGCGCAGATGTCGTGCAATCCGGCCATGGGCGGAATAGCTAAAGGACAGATTGTCAGAGAGATAGATGCACTTGGAGGCTATTCCGGCATCGTTTCCGATCGTTCTATGATCCAGTTTCGCATGCTGAACCGCTCCAAAGGTCCTGAAATGTGGAGCCCTCGTACACAACACGACCGTATGCTTTTTGCTGCTGAATGGCGTCAAATGCTGGAGCAAACTCCTAATGTTGACTTCTGGCAGGATATGGTTAACTCATTGATTATCAATGGAAATAGGGTTGTTGGAGTGCGCACAGGAATGGGTACTGAATTCAGTTGCAAAGCTGTAGTGCTTACCAACGGTACGTTTCTTAATGGTATCATACATATTGGAGAAAAGCAATTTGGCGGAGGTCGCGCCGGAGAAAAGGCGGCGACAGGAATTACCGAGCAACTGGTTTCGTTAGGATTTCAGAGTGGCCGGATGAAAACCGGAACTCCTCCTCGACTCGATGGTCGCTCGTTGGACTATTCTAAAATGGAAGAACAGCTTGGCGATGAAGTTCCGGGACGGTTTTCTTACATGGATATTCCATTGCCGAAAGAACAACGTAGCTGTTGGATTACTTA
>JBEGUX010000282.1:0-7622 GCA_041178685.1 Bacteroidota bacterium | reverse complement strand
CAAGGATATTTCCCATTACAATTTCCGATTGTCCGCGGGCATAGATTTCAGCGTTGTCGAAGAAGTTGATGCCGGCCTCGTAGGCGACGGTCATAAGTTCTTCGGCGGTTTTATCGTCGATTTGTTTTCCGAAGGTGAGCCAGGTGCCGAAGGAGAGGGCGCTTATTTGGAGGCCGGAGGAGCCGAGGCGGCGGTATTCCATGGGATAAATAATGTATTATAGGGTTGAATTATTTCCTGCTAAGGTATCAATACGCCGGGAATTCGGGTGTCCAGCAGGTGGCATTGGGGCGAAATTGGTGGTCAGGGAAAAGGCAATTTGTGCAAATGCTTGTGCAATTAATGAAAAACGGCTTACAGGATTGCGCCTGTAAGCCGTTGATTTTCAAGTGGTGGGAGCAACAGGATTCGAACCTGTGACCCTCTGCTTGTAAGGCAGATGCTCTGAACCAGCTGAGCTATGCTCCCGTTTGGGGATGCAAATATAGTGAGAAAGTGAAAAACAACAAATTTTTTGTGAGAATGGGAAAAAGGGTTCACTCAAAGTAATTAGTAATGGTCTTTGAAATTAAATTGGTTTCAGTCTAACTATTGCTTTATTCGAGTTCTGCGTATTTTCGACAATGTCTGCTTAATGCTCCAAGGCTATTTGATCCATCGTTGCTCGTTCCAAATTTTTGTCAGTCACAGAGGATTTGATAAGATGCTTATATTGGTTGTCGTGAAATAAGGCAGTATGCCTAAAATAAATTTTTATAACCATCAGATTAAATTTAAACTCACTATAATTATCAAATTTATTAAGTCTGGATTTCACTTAAATCATATTTACTTTCATCCCAACTATCATCCCAACCATGTACACCATCCCTTCCTTCAAAAACGATCCTATTGTTGTTTTGCTGCTTGGTATTGTCACTTGCGGCTTGTATCTCATTTACTGGAACATCAAAGCGGCGCAAGTCATCAATGCGGTGGCAGAGCGCGAAGTGATTTCACAGCCTGTTGCCATTTTTGCCGGCTGTTGCTTGCCAGTCAACTTATATTTCTATTATCTGGCTGGTAAAGAAGGGTTACCTAAAGTGTATGAGCGTACCGGTCAGTCTAATAAAGACCAAACCACACTCTTGCTGATACTGGGCTTCCTATTTCCTATGGTAGCCGCTATGATTGTTCAGGGTGATATCAATAAGTTGTATGAGCCCAAATAGGGTAAAGCGAAAAATATGGGTGATTGCCGGCGCTTTTTTGGTGCTGGCAGTTCCCTTTTTTATTTTGCTTTTCACGGATTCCGATCACCTGGAATCATCTCAATCGCTGTGCCCTTTCAAAATGATGACAGGATTTCCTTGTCCGGGTTGCGGCATTACTAAATCACTTGTTTCACTGTACGAAGGAGATATTATGGAGAGCATCCATCATCATCTTTTCGGTCCGCTTACTTTTGTTTTTTGTCTGCTAGTTATTGCAGGTCTGACTACCGAGCTTATCACCAGAAAAAAATATTTCAGAGATTTATTTTACAGCAAACGTATCGCTTATTTCCTTGGTGGATCATTGGCAGTTTATCACCTCACGCGCGTGATAATTTTTGTTTCATCTACTAGTCTTGATGAAATTCTGCACCAATCCATTTGGAAGTGATAAGTATTGTTTTATTATTTAATGTAAGGGTAAAATCACTTTCAGTTCTTTTAGAGTTTGAATTAATAAATTTGAAATTCAGACGGATCAATAATCGGAAGAATAAATTGGATACTACTAACGATCAGTTATTCGCAAAACTAAGCTATCATGAATAGGGTATTTTACATTATCTTGTTTACTTTACTTAATTTTTCACTTCCTTCTGCCGTTGCTATTGGCTGGAATAATGGGGGAGGCAATGCTGGTAAGAACGGATTTGTAAACACTAACGGGCCCGTCAGCGATAGTGTGCTGTGGCAGCTTAACTCACCTGGACTTATAGGCAGTCCGATTTTTATAGAAGGGGATTATCTCATTACAATGCGGTTTTTCAGTTTGACCAATGCACCTGTTGAATGCTATGACCTGACTACCGGCAATCTGATATGGAGTGCAGATGTAACCGGATCAGCAGGGAGATCCTTGCCTGTAGGATTAAGAGATGGGCGGGTTTACGTTGTACGCTATACCGAAAGCCAAAACGACTCCTTGTTTGCACTTGATGTAGTGGATGGCAGTCGGCTGTGGACATCCAATGTGAATGTAAACGTATATATCACTGAAACAGGAGTTTTTGACGCTGCAGGTGATTTCTATATCTACGCTAGTAATTTCAGGACGGTAAAAATCAATCCTACCAACGGACAGATGATCTGGCAGACACCAACAGTACCTATTGCGTCCGGCAGTGGGGAAATGGTTATCAATAACAGTAGTAACAAAGGATATACACTTGAGGTGATCGGAGGTGTATCCTACTTATGGGCGATAGATCTTGCGACAGGTCAGAAATTGTACAATCATATTGTTCCTGATCTTCAGCCGGGCGGCAATGTTCCGCAAAGCGCCTTAATGGTTGGCTTAAACGGTGTGGTTTATGTACATCTCACACAAGATAATATTGCTTCGTTTAAAGATGCAGGGACGCTGTTTAATTTAAACTGGCAAACTGAAATCACGGGTAATTCAGCATTTTCACTCATGTGCATGGGTGCGGATAGTACGATTTATGTTCCCAGTGACAACAGGATTATTCGTTTGGATCCACTCACTGGTGATACATTGAGCTCATCTATACCTATCACCCAAGGAGGTTTCTTTTCCCCGCGAATTTCGGCAGCCGATAATAATATGATTTATGCTACCAACGGAGAGGATTATGTTTATGCTTTTGATTTACAATTAAACTTGCTATGGTCCGATTATATTCCCAACAATAATACGTCCGGTGTTTGTATAGCACCTAACGGACTCGCCGCAGTTTGTGGTCAGAACATTATCAAGGTTTACAGTCCTTTACAACCTGTTGGTATGGCAGAAGCCGATAGGAGTTTCATACAGCTTTACCCTAATCCCGTATCAACACAAATCACACTGGAAATCGCCGATACTTTTATTGGTGAAGAATATGTAGTTATGGATGCCTTCGGTCGTATCGTTATTACAGGTAAGGCAGAGTTGAATAAAACACATATAAATCTGGCAGAGCTCACTGCCGGATTTTATTTCCTGAAATTCAAAGACAATGATTTGACCTACAAGATTATTAGGCAATGAGCTGCAAATTGACTACGGACTAGTGATTCGTAATGCAACAAATTCTATGATTTTATCGAATCACAATATTAAATTTAATGTTTACGCTAAGGATCAATCAAAAAACTTTATCTAATAATCAACTTATGAGAAGAATAAATATTAAACCAGCATTTTTAGCTTTTTCGCTCTTCTTACTTTCAAATTGCGGAGGTAACTCCCGGGATGAGCAATCTTCCAACAATCAAGTGACCACAGCAGCAACCAACGTTGACGTTTGCCGATGCCTCACCGAACCGGGTAATTCCGAATGGAGTATGGCCAACAGTGATGCATGCCGTGATGCTATAAGCCGGGAGCTAGGTGTTGAAAATTGGGAGAAGGTCAATTTTTCTCAGGATCCTGATTTAAGCAGAAAGTTTGATGCTTTAGCAGAGAAATGTACCGGAACTAGTCAGGTGAATACCGGTATCGAGGCCGTTGACAATAATAGTGAAATCGTCAAAGAGATTGGAACAACTTATGGCTACATCTGGGAGTCTATAAACAATGAAGCTCAGCTTTATACTACTTTAGCTTTTGATGGTTTAGTTTTTAGGACAACGGCTTACAGTATGAACGGCAAAACGAATTCCGAAGATTTTATCAAGATGGTTGATCTTTCAGGGGAATGGAATGCGATTGACGCTAAAAGTGCAGAGGGAACTATCAAGCAAAATGATGTGAAGGTCAGCTGGAATTTTAGTGAGGATTATTCAGAGCTTACAAATAATAAAGGTGTTGTGTTTCGACGCGTAAAAGTGAAGTAATGGTTGCGATAGTTACTAAGCCCTTTTTCTAATTTCATCAATCAATTACTCCATCAAATGTTTAACTCATGGAAAAGTATTTCCTGTGATAGTTATACTTTTGGTGCTGATCAACAATTCGGTTACTTCATCATCTATTCGGGTATATGAGCCATCATAATTATATCTTCCATCATTAAAGAACTCGACTTTTCTGTTTCCTTCTTTTGAATAAGAATTACAATTGTTTGGTATTGTAAACAGACCAACTCATCTATTACATTTGATTATTCCTTATGCTATAAAATGAAATCGTTATTCATCGCTGTACTGCTTTTTCTTGGTGTGTTCGTTGAGTCTTACGCTCATTCATTTTCGTGCTCGACATTTTCCGTCGTTAATGTCTATCCTGATTCGTTAAATTCATCCAACTATCAGATCACTTTACAATGCAACGCGAGTGCAAATCAATTTTTCAGTTATCCTTTTGTGCCTTATGTGCTGGATTGCAACGATGACACTGTCGCAACAGGCGGACTTTTCTATTTTGGCCATATTGGCCAAACGACACAGGATTATCCGGTGACGCTAACAGGTAATGGTTCAATCAATTGTTACCCGTTGACTGTTTATTTCATCATCAGTTACGACACTATAACTTCGGACACGTGCCAGCTATCCTACGGTACAGTTGGGCTGCAGAATTATTTTAATGGAGAAAATCGATTCACTATTTATCCTAATCCTACCGGTGATCAACTGAACATCACTGGCGCAGCGGAGTTGGCCGGATCTTCGTATGTAATTTTTGATTTTTCCGGAAAAACAGTTTCCTCCGGAGTGCTCATGAAAGAAAATCAATCGGTTAACCTTAAAGCAATAAGTAGCGGATCCTACATTTTTACTATTGCCGGAAAAGTAAATCTAAGGTTCAATGTGTTCAGGGAGTAGATAAGTGTCGGATTATTTACGAAGCTCTATTTTGTTTCATTTTCTTGAGTTGTTAATTCTTATTTTTCCTGTATCCTGCGCGTTTTTTTATCGTACAACATTTCAAATTCTATTGTTGTCGTATGCGTTTCCGTGCCCAGTATCGTCAAATTGCGCTGATATTCAGCTTTTTTCTTTTGTTCACCAGTGTCGCCTTTTCCGCGTCACCGGGTGATGCGCGTCAGGCTCGGGAGACTTACATCGCCAAATATCGCGAGGATGCCATCCGTGAAATGAAGAAATCAGGTGTCCCCGCAAGCATCACGCTTGCTCAGGGTTGCCTTGAATCCTCCGATGGGAACAGTCCTTTGGCACAGGAAGCCAACAACCATTTTGGAATCAAATGCGCCAACTGGGATGGACCAGGGTTCTACCAGGATGATGATGCTCCTAACGAGTGCTTCCGTAAATACAAATCCGCCTACGAATCATATGTAGACCATTCTGAATTTCTGAAAACGCGTCCTCGCTATGCTTCACTCTTTGAATTAGAGTCGACCGATTACAAAGGCTGGGCACACGGATTGAAACGTGCAGGATATGCTACCGATCCCAATTATGCGCATCGATTAATTAAAATCATTGAAGAATATAATCTGCATCAGTACGATATCGCCGGCGCTTCCGCCGATGCGCCGATCGCCAGTGCAGATAAGCAGCCAATTCCTACCCCAACCAAAAGACATGTTTCCGGTCGGATATTCGTTCCGGCTACAGAACCGGTTAATGTATTCTCCGACAGAAAGGCGCAAACCATTAACGGCACTACTTACATCGTAGCGCGACGTGGTGATACGTTTAAAAGCTTATCCGAAGAATTGCAGTTGGGTTATTGGCAATTGCCCAAGTACAACGAATTACCGATGAATGCCACGTTGAAGGAAGGACAAATTATATACATAACTCCTAAGCAGCGTAATGCTACTGAAAGAACGTATGTTGTTAAATCCGGTGATACTATTCATTCTATATCACAGCAATTAGCAGTGAAGTCCAAGTTCATTTGCAAATACAACCATTTGCAGGAAAATCAGCAGTTACGCGAAGGACAACAGCTGATTGTTGGTATGTAAACTCGTTTTCAGAATACGCCGCCGGTATGCACGATAACAACTTTTGCGCCGCGGTGAAAAAAGTCCTTTCGCGCTAAGTCGTCGATTGCAAAAAATAATTTTCCGGTATAGACATGTTCCAGCGGCAAGCTTGTTGCTGCTTTGAATTCCTGCATAAATTGCTCTAAACGGATGGAGTTTTTTCCATAGCCGCCTTCTTCATAGCCTTGAATTATCTCGAACTTGTTATCAGCAAGTCCTTCCGCTATCATCATGTTATGTAAAGCATTTCCTGATTGCACAACAGCGATTCCAATACCTTTGGTGGCTGAGGAAAGTGAGTGTAACATGCCCGCCAATGTCCCACCGGTTCCACACGCGCAGATGGCATAATCAACATCCGCTGGAATTAATTTCCCCAACTCTTTACAGCCCGCTCTTCCTGCTTCGTTGTTGCCGCCTTCGGGAATTACATACAGCGACGAGATCTGCGCATCACTCCATCCGGATGATATCAGCAGCTTTTCTAAAAAACCAGCCTCTTCCTTTTGACGATACTGCTCCCGACTGATATAATGCACTTTCGTTCCCTGATTTTCCATGCGACGGATTCGATCGTTAACGGGTTGCTCCTCGCCACGAACAAAGGCATGGAACGGAATGCCGGCTTGAAAGCAGGCTTCCGACAGCGCTGCCAGGTGATTGGAATAAGCACCACCAAACGAGGCTATGGCAGCGGCTCCCGAATGCGAAAACTCCTCCACGTTATATTTCAGCTTCCACAGTTTGTTTCCGCCTAGTGTTGGGTGGCGTAAATCCTCCCGTAAAACAATCATGGTCATTCCGGCGTTTTGAAAGGGCGACCAACTAATTTCCTGAAAAACAGGAGGCAAATCAAAGAGCGGCTGAAATACGGACATGCTACAATAGATTGTCCAAAAATCCGTAAATTTGCTTAATAATCAACGTGTTTGATACAATACGCAGATGGCATTTACCGATAAGTTTGAACCCGGTGATTATTATCTTTCTCCTGAAGGATTCGTAGTTTTTACCGAACAGTACCTCTTAAAACGCGGTTATTGTTGCCAAAATGGTTGCCGCCATTGTCCGTGGAACTATTCCGCCTCAAAAAAGAATAAAACCAAACCATCTTCCTCAAAATAATTAGTGGATAACAAAAATTAGTATGTCAACAGTCGCAACACAAGAAAAGCTGGATCTTTCCACTTCCAAGACGCCAACAGGAACTCAACTGAATTGTAAAGGTTGGGTACAAGAAGCAGCCTTACGTATGCTCCACAACAACCTTGATCCGGAAGTTGCTGAGCGTCCGGAGGATCTCGTTGTATACGGAGGTCGCGGTAAGGCGGCTCGCAACGTAGATGCATTTCACCTGATTGTGAAAGCGCTGAAAGACCTTAACGAAGACGAAACATTGCTGGTGCAGAGCGGTAAGCCGGTTGGTATTCTTCCAACACATAAGGACGCTCCACGTGTAATCATTTCTAATTCTCAGCTTGTGCCTAATTGGGCGAACTGGGAATCTTTCGATGAGCTGGAGCGCAAA
>JBEGUX010000281.1:0-16255 GCA_041178685.1 Bacteroidota bacterium | reverse complement strand
GGATCACCCTTCCCTGAATTTCTATTCGTTCATGTCTGCTCGGTACCAGGTGAAAAAGAAGATGCACAAAGGCATTAGTCTTGAAGTGTATTACGACGCAAGACATGCATACAATGTAGATAAGATGCTGATGTCAATGGAGAAATCCATCGATTACTACTCCACTCATTTCGGCCCTTATCGTCACCGGCAAGCTCGTATCATCGAGTTTCCCCGTTATGCGAGTTTCGCCCAGGCGTTTCCGGGTACGATGCCTTATTCAGAGTCAATAGGATTCATCGCTAATCTTGAAGATCCGGAAGATATTGACATGGTCACCTATGTGGTCGCTCACGAAATGGGACATCAATGGTGGGCTCACCAGGTAGTTGGTCCGGTGATGCAGGGGTCAACCTTGCTAAGCGAATCCATGGCGCAATACTCTGCGCTCATGGTGATGGAAAAGATGTACGGGAAAGAGCAGATGCATAAGTTTCTTCGTTACGAGATGGACCTATACCTCAGTGCACGCGGCTTGGAATCGCAGAAAGAATGTCCATTACTCGAGGTCGAGAATCAGGGCTATCTTCATTACAACAAAGCGAGTACGGTAATGTACTACCTCAAGGATATGATCGGCGAGGATCAGGTGAACGCAGCGCTCAAAAATCTCGTTGATAGTTTTGCTTACTGTGAACCTCCGTATCCTTCAGCATACGAACTGGTCAGCCGTATCGAGAAGCAGACCCCTGACAGTTTACATTACCTCATTCGTGACCTCTTCAAGAAGATCACACTGTTCGACAACCGTGTTCTTGAAGCTAAAACACGAAAGGTTGACGGTGGATTCGAAACTACGGTGAAGGTGCAGTCTGTCAAGTTGTATGCGGATTCTGTCGGTCGGGAGAAGGTTGCTACATTGGATGACTGGATCGATGTAGGATTGTTATCAAAACCGGGTGAAGGAAAGCAATACGGCAAATTCATTGAGGTTCGAAGAGTGAAGATGCGCCAAAAAGAAAAAACCTTAGTATTTACAACACGGGAGCAACCTTGGCAAGCCGGTATTGATCCTTATTACTATCTGGTTGATAGAATGCCGGATGATAACCTTATGAAAGTTTCTGAAAACTGATCGTTCCGTGTTGGCCACCATCTTTTTCAGTTGATTTCAAATGGTCTATGCTGTTGCCGAAGAGATTCAATCTTCAGTTACGTCTAACGATTCACACATGATTGCTATTAATTAAATGATTCATTACCCTGACGAAAGAGTATTGAAATGTGGTATATCAAAATGAGTTCGGAAATAAGTAATCGCCTTTTTTTTAAAAGTGTAATGTTGACTACTATAAAATAGAATAATACCTATGAAAAAGAAATTATTGACTTCGATATTCCTGCTGTTAATTTCCTGCTCAGCAGTATTCGCTCAAAATTGGTCAACCTTTGGTGGAGGTAACCAGCGAAACGGATGGAGTAAGATGACAGGCCCGCAGAATGTAACAACTCCTTATTGGACGCAAACTTCTTCAACAACGAGTTTAGGAAATGCGGTGTACAGCTTCGGCGATAAATTCGTAAGCAGTAGAATTACCTTCTCACCGTATGCCGGACGTATCGAATGCAGGGATTTGCAGAGCGGAAACTTGCTGTGGACATCCCCGTTTTTAAACAACAGTTCTATCATGTATGCCATCGGTTTTACCGAAGATGCCGTTTATGGCCATGATTATAACACTGATACTATTTACGCTTTCAATAAGGATAATGGAAATATACTTTGGAGTAGCATCCTTGAATCCTCCACGTTTGGAGCTTATCCCGGAGCACTTTTTACCTGTAATGGTGATTTGATTGTGAACGGATCTGTTTATGACGGAATATTTACCATGAGAATCGACAAGAACACCGGCGACACTGTTTGGACCAATAGGGATATTATTGTTATCGGTCCTCCGAAGGGTTTGGCTATGGGCCGCAAGAATATTTATCGGTTGACCGGCGGTATTACGACGCCTGTAGTACTCACGGCAATTGACAGTGAAACCGGGCAAAGCCTCTACACTTCAAACCCTTTGACAGGTGATCCTGACCAGGAACATCCAATTACCGTCGGACCTGACGGCATAATCTATTTCTGGAGAGATGGCGGACTGTTGTATGCATTCAAAGACAACGGCAGTTCTTTCATACAGCTCTGGAGTTATGCGCCGGTTGCTGCAGGTCTTTTTACAGGTGACATCAGCGTCGGACCGGGAAATTCTATTTATGTTTTTGATGATAATCGGGTGAAAAGAATTGATCAAAGTGGTATTGTCATGGACAGTTCAATTGCACTCAATTTGTCGCAACCGAGTATCACAATTGGCAATGACAGTACTGTCTATTTAAATACAGGTACAGGAAGTATCTATGCTTTAAGTCCGGACCTGCAGACGGTGCGCTGGCAATTGAGTGCGCCTCAGGCCGTGTATTGCAACCCTGGCTTGCTGAAAGACGGCATCATGATTGTAACACAAGCTGGTACAAACATCCGGGCTTACAAGCCCAATTTGAATATTGGGCCGGTAGCTGATTTTAGAGCGAGTACAAGAAAAGTGATAGCAGGAAATGCTGTTGATTTTTTTGACCAGTCATCCTATAATCCCGTTTCTTGGCAATGGACATTCAGCGGTGCTGTAACGCCATTGTCGAATCTTCAAAATCCGAGCGGTATCGTTTACACTATTCCTGGAGTCTATGATGTGAAATTGATAGCACAAAATGTGTTGGGTGCTGATACGGTCATAAAGGATTGCCAGATCGAAGTGCTTCCGCCCTCAGTGTCTGTCGCCGAAAAAGATGAAAATAGTTTTAAGCTGTATCCGAATCCGACAAGTGGTCCATTATTCATAGTGAAAGAGAATCCACTTGATAATACTATGATCACGGTTTATAACATGATGGGACAGACTGTTTATAGCAGTGTAATTACAACGGGGAATCCTTATGAATTTATGCTTGAAGGTGCACCTGGAATTTATTCTGTAGAATTAATGAAAGGCCAACAGAAAACAATTCTAAAAGTGGTCAAAAATTAACTTCTTTTAGTATAGTAGCTTTTGAGTAGGATGCGCACCATAATCATTACTGCTTTGGAATTACTTGCTAAGCCGGATTGTACTTTTTTCCGTCGAGAATAGAAAGGGTAGAAAGTAATAGCCGCTGCCATGGCCGCTTACATCAATCGTACTGTCTGTTTTTCCTGGACATGCTTTTTTCCGTCGGCTGATAGAATTATGTATTCCGTCGATGTTGCCAGCTCCGTCAGACGGATGATATCATTAGCCGGATTCGGGTAGAGCCATAATGCTTTTTAAGTTGCAGAATAAAGATTCAGTATTACTCTGAGTCTTTTTCTGCAGAAAACCGTTGCTAAGAATAAAGTTATTATCAGCGCTACAGTGGTCTAAGCTCCTTAGTTGATTCAATTATAAACGCACTTTTAGTCCGGTGTTGAATACAATGCCATCGAGCGGCGCCCAAACTTCTGTAAACTGCGGTGTGTCGTTGGGCGCTGATTTCATGCTGGCATATTTTGTCTGACGTATATTGGTATAATTCTCCACGTTGCCGAAGAACGTAAATTGTTTCCACGTGCGTTCCACTACAGCGCCAAACGTCCAGAACGAGCGGGTCTTAGTTCCGTTGCTTAAAGTTTGTTGGCTCTTAAACTCGTAGTCCAATCCAATGCGCCATTGTCCTGGAATTGAATACAACAAGTCGCCTTTTAAACTGTGACGTGGCGTCAATGTCAAATCAGTAGTTGCGTTGTCAAAATTATTTGTTGCATGGGTGTAGGTGTAACCCACAAACAAAACATAGTTGTAAAAGCCAAATTTAAAAAAGGTCTCCGCGCCGTAACTTTGTGTATAGCCGTTAGCGTTGATGAAATTGTAAACTCCGCTTCCGCTTCCTGTGTCAGCAATGATTAATGGTTGGTCGAGGTAAGTGTAGAAAAACATTTGGTTGACAGAGATGAAATAATTCTCACCAATTGGCGTTTTGTAGCCAACGTCCATATTGCCACCGTACGATTGTTCTGCTTTTACCTTCTTCTTATCGATGGGTAATACATTTTGATACCCCAGCAACTCAGCTTCCTGATTAAAAATTGTTGGGTTTCGATAGCCCATTCCGCCGCCAATTCTCGAGGTTAGTTTTTGTGTCCATTTAACTAAAACAGCAGCTCTTGGTAATGCAAAGAGCTTTTCATTAAAAACATAGTCGCCTCTGAAGCCTAATTCCAAGGCTAGCATTTTGCCAATGTCTACGTTGTAATTGGCAAATGCTCCTGCAGTTTTAAATTCTTCGTTACGTAGAACCGGACTGAGTAAGCTGTCTTCCCAGAAGTTGTCGCTGTAAAAATTTACACCTGTAATAAGCAGGTGTTGTTTCTTGTTAAAGGTGTATGCGGCTTCAGAAAAAGTAGAAAGCTGTTTGCCTGCAAAAATATATTCTTGTAATTCCTTTGATGGAGTAATGCGTAGCGTACGATTGAAAATATTAAAGCTGTTTCTGACGGTCAAAGAATGTTCGTCGCTGAATTTATGATCAAATTTCAACTGTGTGGTGCTTCGTGTGACATCGTTAGTTTCTTTATAGAAATGGATGCTATCAGCTACCTCATTATTCATCAGCTTTACATCACCGCCTTGGCGTTGCTCTTCTGTAAAAGTTCCGCCGACGGATAGTTTTGTTTTATCGTTAAAATAGAAAAACAGTTTAGGGTTTAGGTTATACTTTATAAGTTTCGGCAGGTCGCTGAATCCATCCTTGTCCGCATCAAAAACCGCTTGGGAATTCCGTTGACTTAATAATGTAAAGCCAATATTGCCTACTTTCCGGCTAACAAAAGTATTCACGTCAAACGCTCCGATTTGTGAGCCGTTTAAGTGGATAAGTGTTTCTTCCTTATCGGGATCTTTTGAAATAAGATTGATTAATCCGGAAATGGCACCACCACCGTATAGTGTGGAAGCGCTGCCTTTGATATATTCTACTTGTCTCAAATCAAGTGGAGGAATTTGCATTATGCTTAACGAGCCACTAAATCCTCCGTATATCGGAAAGCCGTCTTTGAGAATCTGTGTATATCTTCCGTCCAGTCCTTGTATTCGGACATTTGCTGTGTTGCTAGTGGCTGAAGTTTGTTGCACCTGTATGCCTGTACTGTGGGTAAGGAGATGTGCAATTTTACTCGGGTCCATTGTGCTTGCTTCGTCAATTTCTTCGGTAAGAACTTCCACTCGTGTGGGAGTGTTGTCTATGCTTTTATTGCTTCTTGTGCCTTCTACTATTACGGCGCCTAGTTCTTCAGCATTTGATTCCAGTAAAACAATTTGCATTTCTGTTAGTGGGAAAGCATATTTCAACTCCAGTTTTTTGTAGCCAACATAAGTGAATACAATGGTTTGTTCCCCGTCTGCAATATTGTTAATGTATAATTCTCCGTTTGTATTTGAACTTCCACCGTTATCGGTTCCTTTGACTACAGCAGTTGCGCCAAAAAGTAATTCTTGCGTAGAGTTATCTTTTAAGATTGCCTTAAAAGTGTTTTGGCAATAAGCCGTATCTATATAGAATGCTACTATTAGCAGTAAAATGATTTTTTTTGACATTGACTTTTGGTAATAGGTAATTGTATTCAGAATCGGAATATGTTAGTTTTTATTCTAACAGAAGTATGGGGAGCATTTTATTGTGTAATTCTTGGTCGTCGCCAGCTATAGTATTTATATCCGAAGATGGGAATCTTGTTGATTGACAATGTTATTTGCATACATGGTAAGCAAGTTGAGATGAATTGATAGCATGAAATATACTAAAATTAATATTGGCGTTAGGTTGCAGTAAATTGAAGGTATTTTGATGGTTGCATTAATTATTTTTATAGCATTGATACGCTGTGCTTGTTGAAGTTAGTTGAAAAACCTGCCACTAGCGATTTGGTTTCGTTGCGGCCGTATAGTTTATTATTGACATTAAATAGTAATATCGAAGTAGTTAGTCAGCCCCGACTATCAAAGAGTTGAATTATCAAACCTATTTCGACTGACTAAAATCATAAATTGATGGGTAATAATGTTGAACTTTGAATCTTGAACCTTGAACTTAAAACTTAGACGCCCACTAATCTCGTAATGTCCAACTATGGAAAACTTTGACCGTAAAAAGCATTGGGATAACATCTACCAAACAAAAGCGCTTGATGAGGTCAGTTGGTATCAGCCAACACCAACAACTTCGTTGGAGATCATGAAGCAGTTTAATATACCGCTATCGGCTAAAATAATCGATATCGGTGGCGGCGACAGTTTGCTGGTGGATCATTTACTCGATCTTGGTTTTCAGGATATCACTGTTCTGGACATCTCCGCAGCAGCTATTGAACGGGCTAAACATCGTTTGGGCGAAAAAGCGAGTAGGGTAAAGTGGATTGTTGCAGATGCTACTGCATTTCGGCCAGCAGAGAAATATGATTTTTGGCACGACCGTGCAGCATTTCACTTTTTAACAGACGAAAAGGAAATTACAAACTATCTGGAAACTGCTCAGCAATTTATAAATCCCAAAGGTATTTTGGTTCTAGGTACATTTTCTGAACAAGGCCCTAAAAAGTGTAGCGGTATAGAGATCAAACAGTATTCCGAAACTGCAATGACCGAACGGCTGAAAAATTATTTTGAAAAAATTAAATGCATTTCAGTTGATCACAAGACACCAGCTGACACCATTCAAAATTTTCTTTTTTGCAGTTTTAGAAAATTACCCCCTGCAAATTTGGAAGGTGATTTAACATAAATTTAGCGATATAACGCTAAACTTGCATGCAATTAAACCTTGAAGCTTAACCTTTTTTCATTCCTATTAAACCTATCCTTATCTTTATCATCCAAATGCATTCTTGACGGAATTTTCCATGAAAAACAAAATATTTATTGTTTTTTCATTTTCGGTCTTGACGCTCTTTTCAAGAGCGCAGTCCTTTGATCCTGCATTGGCAGCGAACCTTCAGCAGGTCATCGACAGTATGCGGACTGCCAACACAATAAAAGGAATCTCCGCTGCTGTGTATTATCCCGGACAAGGTACATGGAAAGGTGTTACCGGGATTTCGCATCCCGGCTCACCTATTACTTCCGACATGGAATTTGCTGTTGCCAGTAATACCAAATTGTTTACCGCTGTACTGATGTTGAAGTTGGTGGAAAACAATTTGATTCAACTCGACGATTCGCTGCATGAGTATCTCCCCGCGTATAATAATATCGACTCCAACATTACTATTCGTCAGCTACTTAATCATACTAGTGGCTTGTATGATGTAACAAGCGTGCCTGGCTATCCGGATTCAATGCTGAATGATCCTAACCGCGTATACACTGCCGCTGAGCTTATGACCTGGGCCGGACCTCCCTTGTTCGCTGCTGGTACCGGATGGAGCTATTGCAATACTAACTACCTGCTTGCAGGCATGATTGCAGAGGGTGTTACAGGACAAAGTTATGGTCGATTGTTGCGTGACAGTATCCTCACGCCATTACAGCTCGATAGTACTTTTCTTGATGTGTACGAGAATGTTTTGTACACCGTGGCGCATCCTTGGCAGGGTGGAATGGACTTTAACTCAACACCACGCACGTCAATCAATAGTGCTGCTTGGTCTGCTGGCGCAATGTATTCCACTGCAGGAGAAATGGTGCAATGGTATCAGGCGCTGATGAACGGACAAGTGCTGAATCCAAATTCTTTTTCCGAGCTAACTACATTTGTCGGTTCAGGAAATTATGGAATGGGAATTGGCCGTGCTGTAATAAACGGCAGAACTGTTTGGACCCACGGTGGTTTGATTTGGGGCGGATATAATTCTTCTATGATGTACGACACAGCTACGGGTGTCATCGTTGGCGTACTTACTAATCAACTGCCGGCTTATGCATTTCAAGTGGCAGTACAACTTATTTCATCTGCTGTAAATACTCCTGTTGGAATAACAGAAACGATAGCTAACCCATCGTATGGTTTTGTTTATCCTAACCCGGCAAACGATATTGTTACAATCGAAATTCCGGATCAAAAGATTAATCACATAAGTGTAATTAGTCCAACCGGCAGATTAGTAAAAGAAACGCTTGAAACAACTTTTTCCATTTCTGATTTTCCTTCCGGCTTATATTTTATAAAAGCTCAGACCGCCGAAGGCACTTTATCATTTAAGCTATTGAAGCAATAAACCGTTCGTTGAGCTAGTCGAAACGAACGGTTTACTGCTAGTCGAAACGAGCAGAGCACTTCTTGTCGAAACGAACGGCTAGCTTCTTGTGGAAACGATAGGATCACTGCTTTTCGAGATCAACCGTATTTCTCCCTTTTTGATGTTTTTTCCAATTTCCTGTTGATTCAATTACTTACAGTGTAAGATTTTACCACTTTTTGTAGGTAACCACACCTATATTCTGACGTATTATTGTCAAAAAAGATCAATTAGTTCGATTTCATTAAAAAAACACAAAATGTACTTTTTTACCTCCCTTCTGGATCGTCGTACAGTAATTGCAACCGTTGCCGGTTTGGCCGCTCTATTACTTTTTCAGTCGATGTCTTACGCACAAACTAATGTCGCTTCGGGTACAACTTCCACCGGTTATACCCTGGCAGGATCCGCCGTTGCAGTTGATCCGAATATTTCAGTTACTGCCACTGCGCCCATCAACGGGTTTAAAGTTACCATCTCTTCCGGTCTTCGGTATATGGATGCGCTTTCCTATACAGGTTCATTACCGAGCGGCGTTTCTGCTTCCTATAATAGCAGCACAGGCGTTTTGACCTTCACGGGAAGTGCCAGCGCTGCTGATTGGCAAACGCTTTTACGCACGGTAACATTTAGCAACGCAAATACCAGTCAGTACGGTGACCGCACGATTACGTTTAGTGCCGGTACGCTGGCTGCTGCTTCTAATGGCCATTATTATGAACTGGTCAGCAGCATGGTTTCATGGACTGCAGCCAAGTCTGCCGCAGAATCGCGCACCTACCTTGGTTATACCGGCTATCTCGCCACCATTACTTCGGATGCTGAAAATAATTTTATTCGCCAGGTGCTCGCTTCTGATTCGTGGATCGGTGCTTCGGATGATTATAGTCATATTAATACTGCTACCGGCACAACTACTTTCGCAAATCAATCGGCTGCGGAAGGGAAATGGTACTGGGTAACTGGTCCTGAAAAAGGCACATTATTTTCTACCGGAAATATCTCACCGGTTACGGCATCAGGTCAGTATGCAAATTGGAACGGTGCTGAGCCTAATAACTCAGGAAGCAATGAACACTACGGACAAATTTATTCTTCTAATGCAACAGGAAAGTGGAATGATCTGCCTAACAGTAATTTGATTACCTATGTGGTTGAGTACGGTGGATTACAAAATGATCCTGTGCAAGTCATCACTGCTAATACGACGATCTATACAAACATTAGTTCAAATTCGGTCTTTGGCACACAGTCGCGTTGCTACGGAACAAACGCAGGTACTTTAACCGGTGTTACGCCCTCCGGTGGTAATGGTTCCTATTCGTACCAATGGATCAGCTCTTCTTCAAGTGCGACTTCCGGTTTTTCGAATGCAACAGGAACGAGCACATCCATCAACTACAGTCCGGGTGCAGTTTCTGCTACCACATGGTTTCGCCGTGTGGTGACCTCCGGTGCTCAATCCGATACATCTTCTGCAGTACAAGTAACAGTCAACCCGCAAATACTGGCGACAGCAACAATTACAGATGTGCTGTGTAAGGGTGGCACTACAGGTACAGCTGTGATTGCTCCGTCCGGCGGAACAGCACCGTATACGTATAGCTGGGTAGGAGGTAATACATCCTCATCAAGGAACAATCTGGCTGCCGGAAATTATACATGTGTCACTACGGATGCGGCCGGTTGTACTGTCTCGACGTTGGTCACTATCTCCGAGCCAACAAAACTTGTTTACACTTCATCACAGTCAGCTCTTGCTTGTTTTGGTGATGCTACGGCCTCTGCCACCATGAGCCCAAGTGGTGGAATACCTCCTTATCAATACTTATGGTCAACAGGAAGTGCAACAACTTCTTCGATAGCCGGACTTTCGGCCGGATCCTATTCGTGTACCGTAACCGATGATAATGGTTGTACTACACAAAAGACATTCACTATTGCTCAGCCTGCAGCGTTACAGGTAACGGTTGATCAGTCAACACCGGTACGCTGCAACGGTGGTAGTGATGGCGGGATTCAATTATCCGCAACGGGCGGAACAGGTCTGGTATCCTACTCCTGGGATAACGGCGCCGTTGGTGCTTCTATCTCCAATGTGTCAGCCGGTCAATATGTTTGCACGGTTACCGATGCTAATGGTTGCACTTTAACATTGACAACCAGCTTTAGTGAACCTGTAGCTATCCAGGTCGCTGTACTTGCTACTGATGTTCTATGCAACGGTGGTGCCACTGGCGCAGCTTCTTTATCTGCCGGCGGCGGAACCGGTGTACTTAGTTTTCAATGGTCTAACGGCAGAACAACTGATACTGAAACAGGACTGTCAGCAGGAACTTATCAGGTAACTATCACCGATCAGAATGCATGTACAGCACAGGAGACGGTGGTTATCAATGAACCTCCTGTATTGGTTATCACTTCATTCAGTGCTACGAACATAACTTGTTTCGGTGCGAACGACGGCAGTGCATTGGTACAAACTACCGGTGGTATTCCACCGCACAGTTATATTTGGAATGGCGTTGCTACGGATTCGCAGACGGTTCGCATGATGGCGCCGGGTACGAATACGCTGATCGTTCAGGATCGAAATGGTTGTGAAGTGAATCACTCGTTCTCATTAGCGCAACCACTGCCACTTCAGGTAGCAATTCAGTCCGGCGCTGCCACTTGCAATCAGTCGAACGGTATGGCTGTCGCAAGCGTGACGAACGGTTCCGGTTCCATCAATTATACGTGGTCTGATGGTTCTAACGGTGAGGTGCTGACGAGTGCCGCTCCGGGTTTGTATTCCGTAATTGCAACGGATGGCAACGGTTGTAGTACTTCTGAGTCAGTAATTATTCAAGGCTTTGCTTCACCTGTAGTAAATCCAATCGTCTCCGATGCGGTTTGTTTTGGTAGCTCTACAGGTACTATTACGTTGGATATTACAGCTTCATCTGCTATTCAATTGGTAGAGTGGAGCAACGGATCATTCAGCACGGATCTAACTAGTGTAGCATCGGGAAGCTATAACTACACGGTACACGACGCCAACGGGTGCGAAACTGTTGGAACTGTAGTTGTAAACGAGCCGAGCGAAGTTCAATTATCTGCTGTCGTTGCCGGTTTTGATGGCGGAGCATCCGGAGCAATTGATCTTTCTGTTAATGGAGCTGCAGGTTATTCCTTCTTGTGGAGTAATGGCGAAACTACAGAAGATATCACCGGTCTTCTTCCCGGCGATTACACAGTAACGCTTACTAATGACGCCGGATGTACGGCATCACTTACCGTAGTTGTTGGCTCTTTCACCGGAACGAATACAGTGCCAAATTCTAAAGCAGAATATCTCACCGTTTTCCCTAACCCGAATAACGGTACGTTTTCTGTGCGTGCCTCAGTAGCAGGAACCTATCAGCTTTACAACACCTCCGGACAAGTGATACGAACATTTACCATGCAAGCCGGAAGTATCGAGAGATTAACGATTGATAGTGTATCAGCAGGAGTTTATTTCCTGCGAAACATCACCGATTCCGGTTCGGTTGTTTCAAGAGTCATGGTGCGATGAATTTTTAGTTCAATGTTTAAGGTTTAAAGTTCAAGAAGAATGACTAAGTATAAAACGCTCATAGGTCCAACTTTGAACTTTAAACTTTGAACCTTGAACATTATTGAACCTTGAACTTCCTTTAACTTTGAACTTTGAAGCATTAGCAGTTACTTCGCACCATGATTCGTCAACTGCAACGTTCCGAACTAAAGGTGGTGCAAGATCTTGCGTATGAGATCTGGCCGTTGGTATACAGTGAAATGATTTCACGCGAGCAGATGAAGTACATGCTCGATTGGATGTATCATCTGGATGTACTAACCGCTAAGATTGACAACGGCGATCTATTCTTTTCGTATTCATTAGAGAACAATGACATCGGGTATCTACATCTGGAACTTGTCGATGAAAAAACGATAAAGGTTCAAAAGATATATGTGCATCCCGATTTTCACGGTCGTGGCATTGGCCGCGAACTGATTCAAACAGCTATAGATATGGCAACGGCGCAGGGGAGAAGTAGCTTGGAATTACAAGTCAACCGCGCCAATCCCGCCGTCCGGTTTTATAAGCAATTGGGTTTTTCTATCACCGGCGAAAAAGACTTTGATATCGGCAATGGGTATTTTATGAATGATTATGTGATGCGTTTTATAATTAGATGAATTATAGGTCCAGGAAAGTTCAAGGTTCAAAGTTTAAGGTTCAAGTTATTAGTGCTTAATTGTTCTACTTGAACTTTGAACCTTAAAGCTTGAACTGGTTATGAACTTTAAACTCTTGAACTTTGAACTAATTTTTTAGGATAAGCCTGAATCCATCACTATCAAAAACGCCGTACGAATCATACCGTATCCAGTCGCCAATGTTGACGTAACGACTGGTCCCGTTGATCGAGATGTCGAGTGGTAAATGTCGGTGGCCAAAAATCAAATAGTCGTAGTGGTTTTTTTGTAAAAGTTCTTTCGAGTGAATCACTAACCACTCTTTCTCTTCGCCTAAGAATTTCTCATCGGTAGTGCCGGTGGCGATCCGGCTTTTTCTGGAAAAATAATTCGCGATGCCAATACCAAGGTTGGGATGCAGTCGTGCAAAAAGCCACTGACAAATTCCTGATGCAAATACACGCTTGATGAATTTGTAGCCATGATCGCCGGGACCGAGTCCGTCGCCATGACCGATATAAAATTGTTTGTTGTTATACGTCGCTGCGATAGGTTTGCGATACACTTTGACGTTCAATTCTTTTTCTAAATAATCAAACGTCCACATGTCGTGGTTGCCAGTGAAGTAATGTACCGGAATACCGGCGTCCGTAAACTGAGCGATTTTTGCCAGCAACCGCACGTGACCTCGAGGAACAACCGTCTTGTATTCAAACCAAAAATCAAATACGTCGCCCAGCAAGTAAAGCTCCTGCGTCGTCGGGAAAATCTTATCCATCCACGCAATTACCCGGCGCTCGCGCTCCAGACTGCTGGCATAGTCGGGAACACCGAGATGGAAATCGGAGGCAAAGTATATTTTTTTACCGGGCTGAAGTGCGATGTTCATTTGTTCAGGGACGTGAGCGGGTTGAGTTGTTTGAAATCAATTTCGAAACGAATCAATTCGCCGAAACTTAAATCTTCACGATCGATCACATATTTAAAGTCGTTAGAATAGATCAGCGGTACATAGACAGTAAATATATTACGAATCAGTTGTATTTCAATTCCGCCTTCATAAGAAATTGCGGTGTTGTTCAGGTACGACTGTTTGGCATCGTTAAACGTAGCCAGATTAGCATATAATCGCACAGGTAACTTGCCCGGCAAGTCACTTTTCAGACTTAGCGATACCATGTACTCATCAGCTAAGCGATAAAAGGAACCGTTGGTGCTAAAGCCACCATCGTTCGACATAAATTGCTGCGACAAAACTCCCGACGGCTCCGTTCTTCCAAGAAAGACACCATCAAACAGGTAATCATCACTGCCGCTCCAGCCGCTAAGCCGTAAACGGTAGTCCACATCAGGAGCGATTTGATCTGCGATGTTGACGAAACTTGCACGGCCTCCGATTTCTAAACCTTTCACCGGATTGGAATAGGGGATACGGCGGGTGGCAGAAGCCGTGAAGCGGTAAAAATCATTGTTGGCGGTTACAACCAATTGATCCTTGCCGCCATTCCACTTATGTGAATTCTCCGCGGTGTAGGCCAGTTGAAGATAGTTGTAGTCTTCAATAGCACCCGAGTAATTATATTTATATGCTATGTCACGCTGAATAAAAATATGGCGTAATTCCAGTTGTCGATTCTTGTTGTTGCGCGGTGTTTCATTCCGGAATTTCAAAGTCACCTTGTTTTCATTGCGTACATAGTGCATCGTGCTGTTATATATCAAATCAATGGTTTGATTTTGGTACTGATCCTCAGCATATGCGTAACGTTGTATGCCGCTGCGTAAATTGATTTCCTGAAACAAACCGTTGTTGGGCTGAATACGGTAACTGATAAATCCGCCACCTGCAAGATCTTTTGTACCGGTAGCAAACAGCGGCATCACCGCAAACTCGAATTTTTTCTGCGGATAACCTATATTGTGAATTACAGCGCCCGCCATTACACTGTTGTAGTAATTCCATCCAGCTGCCGGTGCAATATACAATTGCGTCTTATCTGGATCTTCCATGTCGGTCAGCCAACGCAATTGCAGCGGTTCTACTTTTTTGAATAAACCATTTTCACGTTGAAGTGAATTGTTTTTGCGATTCACTTCCGGCATCCACTGCTGCGGATCAATAACATGCGGTAACACCGGCTGTCCGCTGATGTGAACCGTTGTGTCTTTTTTAAAACCGTCAATCCAAAACTCATCACGTTTTCCATCGTTTGTGATACGAGCTACGCTCACCGGCCCTTCGATATCACCACGATTTTTCAGTGTGATATCAAATGCTACCGGCGTTGTGCTGAGATCTGTTAGTGCATAATCGAGTTTGTTGGTGTTGCCCAGCCACTCATCAAAAAGCCAGCTGAGTGATTTTCCGGAAACGCTTTCCAGTATTTCTTGTAAGTCTTTTGGTTGTGGATGCTTGAACTTCCACGATTCAAAATACTGCTGCATGCCGGCATCAAACAGGGAATCGCCGAGGTAACGATACAAGTATTGGAATCCGAGCGAAGTTTTTCCATACACCATGTCGGAATAATTCCGCAGTGTAAAAATTTCAGAACGTTGATCAAGCGACTGGTCATTGTTCAGTCGTGCATCGCCGAGATATCGGTAATATTGTTTAAGGCGCAAGTTAGCGCGCGTATTCTTTGTCCATTTTCCCCAACGTCCCAAACGATTAAAATACTCGTTCATCGTGGTTGAATCGTTCGCGTAATTGGTAAACAGATAACGCTTTTCATAAAAGCTGTTGATACCTTCGTCTTGCCATGGATGTCTTCGTTCATCACTGCCAAGAATACCATAAAACCAGTTGTGACCAAGTTCGTGTGCCAATACACCATCCAGTTGATACGCATTAGGTACATCGCCGATGGCAGTAATCATCGGATACTCCATGTCACTACCGGCTGCATAAATCACATCCACCGCTGTTGCACTTTTGTACGGATAATCCCCCAGCCAGGTGGAGTAATCGCGAATAGCACGTTCCATATACTCCGGGGCTTTCATCCAGTAATCTGCGTTGTGGTTCGTGAAGAACGCCCACAACGTTACGCGCTCCCGGGAATTGGGTAACTCCATGGAGGTCTTCAGCACATGCCAGCGTTTATCAGCAAACCACGCGAAGTCGTGAACATTATCCTGACGGTAACGTAAAGTTTTTGTCGTTGCTGAAGATGAAGGGAACTGTAAACTGTCTTTCGGGAATTCAGTGATCGACATTGTTTCGAGCACTTTGGTGTTCAGCCATTCAATTTCTTTCTCGCCGTCCACCAGTTCGCCGGTAGCGCCAACCACATAATTCGCCGGCAAAGTAATAGATACATCAAAGCTGCCAAACTCGCTATAAAATTCTCCCTTGTCGATATAGGCCATATATTTCCAGCCATCACGGTCGTAAACCGCAGGCTTCGGATACCATTGCGTAATCATATACATGTTTCCACTGTGGCCAAAACGGGAAATAGAAGCAGATGGAATTTTTACGCGGAATGGTGTAGTAATTTTTACCGAATCGCCGGGCAATAACGGTTGTGGAAGTGTAAGTAGCGCCACATCTTCAGTATCGGGAAGTAGTTTCCATTCTATGGGCGCACCATTTGCAGCAAACGCCAATGAATCAATAAAGCCATTGCCTTTTTTGGCTGCTTTAATGAATCGTTGATCCATGTCGTTGTAGTACGTTTTCGCTAAAACAGTCCCTTCGTTTTTATAAGCATTGGGCCACAGGTGAAAATAAAGCTTTCGCAGTGTGTCCGGACTATTGTTGGTATA